>CAZKDJ010000029.1:0-30970 GCA_964551295.1 uncultured Anaerolineales bacterium
TAGCGGCCAGTTGTTCGGCCGGCGTCATGCCATCGGGCGGGGGCTCTAATACTTTGGCTGCCAACTGGCGGCGCAAACCAGATACGCGGATCATGAAAAACTCGTCCAGATTGCTGGCAAAGATGGAGGCGAACTTGACCCGTTCCAGGAGTGGGTGGTTCTCGTCCATCGCCTCTTCAAGTACGCGGTCGTCGAATTGCAGCCGACTCAGTTCGCGATTGATATAAAGTTTTGGGTCATCCAGGTCGACGGTCTTTGCTTTGGCTGTCACTTTTCACCTTTTTTTCTTTTCTTGGGCCTGATGTCCGCCGGTTGATAATCGAGTTCTGTGCTCAGAACCTCGACCAAGGTGCGCAGCGTCTTGACCCGCGCGAACCACTTGTCGTTTCCCTCCGCGATCGTCCACGGCGCCGTCACCGTGCTGGTTTTGAGCAGCATGTCATTTACCGCCTCTGCATACGCATCCCACTTCTCCCGGTTGCGCCAGTCCTCGTCGGTCAACTTCCAGGCCTTGTAGGGAATTTCGCGGCGTGCCTCAAAACGGTTCAACTGCTCTTTTGGGCTAATGTGGATCCAAAACTTGACCACGATCATGCCAAAGTCAACCAATTGGCGTTCGAACTCGTTGATCTCGCGGTAGGCGCGCTTCCACTCAGCTTCGGTGCAGAATCCCTCGATCCGCTCTACCATCACCCGGCCGTACCAACTGCGGTCAAAGACTAACACCTGCTTCTCGTCCGGGGGTTTCAGCCGCCGCCAGAAGCGAAACAGGTAGTGGTGGGTGGCATCCTCTCCCTTGGGCGCAGCGATGGAAAAGACCTCGTAGCCGCGCGGGTCGAGTTTCTCGGTGACGCGCTTGATGTTGCCGCCCTTGCCTCCGGCGTCCCAGCCTTCGTAGACCACTATCAGCGTTCGCTTCTGCACGTACAGTTGATAGGCTAGCTCGCGCAGTTGTAGCTGATAGTGCAGCAGGTTCTGCACGTATTCCTCTCGCGTTAGCTGTTTGTTCAGATCGATTGTTTCCAACATCGCGCTACTCCTCTGCCTCGGGTTCCAGTTCGGCGGGATGCGGCGTCGTATCGTCGCGCAGCGCTGGCAGCGCCACGCCGCGTTTATCGAGTGCTTCTTCCAGGTGGCCAACGATCGTCTGAAAGATCTTGACCCGCGTCCATCGGCGGTCGGTCGCCTCGACAATTGTCCAAGGCCCCCATTCCGTTTCTGTGCGCTCGAGCATCTCTTCGACGGCCAGCAGGTACACACCGTATTTGCGGTGATGTTCCCAATCCTCCGATTGGACGTGCCAACTCTCAAGAGGGTCCTTTTCCAGCTTTTTGAAGCGCTTTTTCTGCTCTTCTTTGCTGATGTGCAAGAAGAACTTGACCACCACGTAGCCGTCGTCGGCGATGGTGCGCTCAAAGTTGGCGATGTCGCGGTAGGCCTTGCGCCACTCTTCCTCCGGCGTGAGTTCCTCGACGCGCTCCACCAGCAGGCGCCCGTACCAACTGCGGTCAAAGATAGCCATCTCGCCATAGTTGGGCAGCTTGAGCCAAAAGCGCCACAGCCAGGGCATGTGTTTTTCGTAAGTGCGAGCCTCTTGGATGGCGTGGAGCTTGAAGCCGCGTGGGTCGAGCCGTTGGGTGAGCAGGTTTATGGACGTCCCTTTGCCTGCGGCGTCCCAGCCTTCGAACAGGATCACGCTGGGGACGTTCGCATCCCAGCAGGCCTTTTGCAGGTCGTACAATCGGTTGCGCAGGTGAGGTAATTGGGCTTTATACTCTTTCTTGGTCAGTCGTTTACTCAGGTCCACCTTCTCGAGCATGTTGAGCCTCCTTCAGGGCTCTGCTGCCAATGCCGCGCCCACGATGCCGGCCTCGTTGAGCATCTCGGCGGGTACGACCTCGGTCTGGACTGTAAAGTAGGGAAAGAATTTCTCGTGCTTCTTGCTGGCGCCGCCGCCGATGATGATCAGGTCGGGCCAGATCAATCGCTCCATCGCCCTCAGGTATTTATCCACCTGTTGGCCCCACTGTTTCCAGGATAGCTTTTGCTGCTTGCGCACGATCTCGGCGGCCCACACCTCGGCGTCTTTGCCCTCGATCTCGATGTGGCCCAGCTCCGTGTTGGGCAGTAGGTGGCCGGAGATGAAAATGGCGGTGCCGATGCCGGTGCCCAGGGTGATCAGTAGCACGATGCCGTTTTGATCGCGACCTGCTCCGAACCGCATCTCTGCCAGGGCCGCCGCATCGGCGTCGTTGACCATGGTGACCGGGCATTTGGTCGCTTCGCCCAGGAGTTCCTCGGCGTCCGTGCCGATCCATTTGTTGGAGACGTTGGCGGCGGTGTAGACAACGCCATGCTTGACCACCGCGGGGAATCCGCACCCTATGGCTCCTTGCCAGTCAAAGTGGCGCGCGACCTCGGCCACTACCGGGGCGACCTTTTTCGGGTGGGATGGGTTGGGCGTCAGGAGCCGGTAGCGCTCAGCTATCAGTTCGCCGGTCTCGGTGTTCACCGGCGTGCCTTTGATGCCGGTGCCGCCAATGTCGATACCTAGGATTTCCATAACGCCTCCAATTGGTTACAGCATTTGCTGCAGCGTCATCAGTGCCGCTGCCACAAGCCGGCCAAAGTCTGGGTTCTGGATTTGCGCCCAGGCCTGGGGAAAGGTGTCCACTAGGTGCTGAAGCTCGATCTGCCGGGCGGCCAGGTAGGCCGCCACCCCCGGTGCGACAATGGGCTCTGCTGGCGGCGGAACGACCTCCTCGGTCTGGGCGTGGCCCCAAGTGCCCCACGTCATAAAGTCGCGCAGCAGGTTGCTGGCCACCACCGCATCCTGGAGATCGCCCAGATGGTCTTGTAGCCCCTTGATCTCTTGGATCGCGTCCTTGGCCTCGGGACCGAGCACCTCTTGGAAGTACTCTAGTGTATACCGCAGCCCTTTGGACGCTATGCGGAGCTGATGCAGCCGCCCTAACGGAACGTCCTCGCCGGTCACCCACTCGTCGTAGGCGCGCACGGCCACCAGCCGCTGGTAGACGAGCACCGGCACGACGTGGCGCAAGCGATTGGGTATCGGTTCACCTTTTTTGGAGAACGGTGGCAGCGCCCCGGCATCGGGTGTTTGCAGGAACTCGCTGAAGCGTTCCTTGAACTGGACGTAACGCTCGCTATCCAGATAGGCGTTCATCTTTTCCCTGGCCCGTTCTCGTTCGGTCTCCCAAACGGCGCGCAGTGGCTCCAGGTCGTTCTGTCGCTCCGGAGGCAGCGTCTCCAGGTACTGCTGGGTCTTTTGCCAGAAAACGTCCAGGTCGCGCACGGCGCCCAGCGTGCGGCCGGTGCGGCGCAACCCTTTGAGGAATGCTTTCATCTTGCCCATGTCGAGATAGTCGCCAAATACCCGAAAGGCGGCCCGCATGCGCCGGGTGGCCACGCGCATGTCGTGCAATTCCTCGATGTCCTCGCCCTGGCGGGTGCCTGGTTCGTGGTGCAGCATGCGCAGGAAATGGTAGTAGAACGTCTTGCGGGCGGCCTCGGCCATCGTGTCGTCTGCGTCCAAACCGGGCTCTTTGGGTAGCTTGGGAGCTTTTGGCGGTTTGGGAGCAGCTTTTGGCTGGGGTGGGAGTGGTGGTGGTGCGACCTCGACCAAAACGCGGGAGGGAAAGACGTCCAGCCGCTTTTCGCGGAAGGCGGCCAGCCAGTATCGCACGCGCCGTTCGGATAGACCGGCCTGCTTGCCTGCCTCAGTCTGTGTCTGGTCCTCGTCCAGCGCCAGTAGGGCACGCGCGCGCCGGCCGTACATATCATCCCGCCCCGCAATCTGCGCACACGCCTCTCGTTCTTGCGGCGTCAGCAGAGTGGGCGCTGGGGGCGCCTCGCCCAGCGCTTCGAGCGCCCGTTCGAACTTGGAGCGAGGCTCGGGTGTCAAGCCCCATTCCTCCTGGAAGTGGACGGCGATCTCTGCCATGTCGCTCTCGGTTCCGCGCGGCGTCAGCTCCGCTTCCAGTTCAAAGTAGACCTGCTCCTCATCCTGCACGGTCAGGTGAACCTCGTCCAGGCTCAGCTCGGCCACCAATCGCCTGTTCTTGCGCATCGGGCGAACGGTGCGCGTCTGTTGCAGCGCTAGGAGCGGGATCAGTTGAGCTTTGCCGACCAGTTGCAGCACGCGGTCGCAAACTGGACTGGCGGGCCATTCGGTCGGCGGCAGGTTCTCCGGTAGCAGGATCTCTAGCTCCTCCCGTCGATGGACTGCGCCTTCAGCGCTGCCGAGGCCTTTGAGGGTGATCAATACGCCGTCGTCTTGCGTGCGTCGGCGGCAGGCGTAGCCGGCGGCCAGGATCACGCGTTCGGCCGTATCCACGTACGTGTCTTGTACGTGTTTCGTCCGCCCTGCTGCCAGAGTGAAAGCGGCCAGTCTTTTGACTGTCTGTAGACGGTGGAGGATTTCCGCGGTGGGTACTGCAAACTTGGCTTCGATTTCCACGATGCACCTCATATCGCGTTTTTCGCAGAGCGTGGCTTTTGGGTAGAGCAATTTCTGATGATATTATACTCTGTCTTGGTGGGGGCTGCAACAGGTGTTGGAGGAGTGGGGTGCTGGCGCGCTATGTGAGTGATTTTGCTCTCGCCATCTCGATCACGCCGTCTTCCGCGATGGGGTAGAGGCGGTTGCAGTTTGGACAGTGGAATCCGTCGGTCGCGCGTTCTATCCGTCGGGTGCAGGTGGGGCAGCGGAGGGTCTCGGGCAGCGGTCGGACGCCGCCGCCTTGGGGCTTGCCGGACTTGATCGCCCAGACCAGGTCATAGTCCATTTGCCAGATCTGTGCTTTGATGTCCTCGAGTGGGAACTGGCGCAGCAGGTCTTTGAACTCGTCGCGCGGAAACGCTCGCTTGGGCAGCAGCTTTGCATCGCGCCCGACGCGGTTGGTCGTCAGCAGCACGCCGCCGGGCCGCAAGACGCGCACCAGTTCAGACAGCACCTCTCGTGGATCGGGCATGAACTCGAGCGCTTCCAGGCAGGTCACGGCGTCGAAGGTGTCATCGTCAAAGGGTAGGTTGCGCGCATCCTGCAAGATGTACGTCAGCCGATCGGCGAATTGGGCGGTTCTATCGACGGCCTCGGCTAGCATGCGGCGCGCGAGGTCGAGGCCGATGACGCGCCCCTCGAAGGGCGGCTGGCGCAGGAGCGCGCGGGGTAGTCTGCCGGTGCCTGTCGCCACATCGAGCACCAGGGGCGCGGGGATCAACTCCAGCGAGCGGGCCAGGGGCAGGCCGAGGAACCACTGCTCGTCGCCCGGGTTGTACTGCTTGATGCGCTCGTAGGCTTTTGCCGACCAGTTGTACATCAGGGCTACGATGCGTGGCCCCAGATAGGTGCCCTCGGCGATGATCAGCTGCCAGTAGGCCAGCAAGCCCAACGCAACCAAGATGAGTAGGCCAAGCCCCAGCGCGCCCCAGATCATAGCGCCCACGCTGTGAGCAGCATCGCCGTCATCAACCAGGGACGGGTGTGGCACACGTACCAGTCTGCCGGCTGGCCGCGCTTGATCCAAGGAAGCAGCGCCAACTGCGGGACCAAGAGTAGTACGAGACCACAGGCGGCCAAGGCGGTCAACGGCTGGTTCAGCGCAACAAGGAGCGCCACTGCCAGGAGTTGCCCGCCTGCTGCTAAAATGCGTCCTCTAGATAATTCGATTTTCCAGGCAGCGCCCCAGGCCAGGCCCAGTGTCAGCGCCAGAATGCTGGAGTTGGGCGTGAGCGTTCCAAATGCGCAGTGTCCGGCCAACCAGGGCAGGGTCACGGCGACGACGGCGTCCCATCCCGGCGTGGGTCGTCCGCTACCGCTCTTCCAGGCCAGTCCCAACTGCATCACCGCGACGGTGCCCACGCTGATCAATACCAGCTCTGATCCCAGCAGCACTGCGAGCACGAGTGTCACGGGCAAGGTGACGATAATCGTCGTCAGCGCCGGGCCACGATCGAGCCAGAAGAGGTGACGCCACCAGGCGCGGAATTGCCCGAACCAACGGAACACGCGATCGCCGGGCGAGTCGGGCAGCGTGTAGGGAGGTTTGGCAATGCGCTCGCCGAACTGCCAGTGCCGCCAGCGGCGCAACGGTGTGGCCCAGTCGATGCCCCCGATGGCGGTCCACAGCGTGCCCCAACAGCCGTCCGCCAGCAGGATGAGCAGAGCCAGTCGCAGCCAGTCTGCGCCCTGCCAGCCAAAACCGCCCGAAGCGACGACGCCGCACAGAGCTGCCCAGGCCGGGCTCAACCACGTGGTCGGATCGGCCAGCCGCGCCTGGAGGCGGATCAGGCCGCCGGAGGTCGGGTGGGAGCGAATTGAGTGGGGGTTCCTCTCCATAGACGTGAAAATTATACCACAGGTTGCCCCATTTGACAGACTGGCGCAAGATGGTGTATACTTTGTTTAGGTGGTTGATTCGTGAGGGGAGGAAGCATTTTCGTCGATTGAGTTTGCTGATTGGATCGTTGTAAGGGGCAATTTATGGGAGTCTTGCGTCGCTGGTCCCATACGCGCTTTTCCTCAAGGTAAACGGCCAGGTTGCCTGTGAGCTGCCTGGTTTTTTGTTTATGTGTGTTCGATGGGGGCGTCTTATGAGTAGTCGGAAGAATAAGCGCAAAGTGAGTGGCGTTGAACCGCAGAGTTCACGTCCGACTATTGGACTGCTGCTGTCTGAACTCAGGTCATCCTATAATAATGCTCTGTGGGCAGGAGTCGTTGACGCGGCGCTAGCGTTTGATGTCAATTTGATTTGTTACACAGAAGGGCGCATAGGTGCACATGAATATGGGCCTGACCCGCAGCGCGACCCACTCTATGACTTGGTCGACGTTGAACGAGTCGGTGGTCTCCTCATTTGTGGCACGATAGGAAACTACGTAACAGAGACCCAGTTTCGGAGCTTTATCGACCGCTATCGCCCTGTGCCAATGGTCGGCATCACCGAAACCCCTGGTATTCCCAATATCATCGTGGACAATGCGAAGGGAATGCGAGACATTGTCGCTCACTTCATCGAGGCCCACGGATATCGGCGCATTGCTTTCATCAGCGGCCCCGAAAACAACGAGGAGGCAATGCTGAGGTATCGTGCCTACGTCGATACACTGGCTGAGCACGACATTCCTCTGGATCCCAATCTCGTCGCGCCGGGAGCCTTTGAATACGATACAGGCGTGGAGGCAGTTCGCCTGTTGCTTGATGAGCGCAAGGCTGAATTTGAGGCCGTGGTGGCTGCCAACGACTGGATGGCGTTCGGCGCGTTGCGGGCGCTTGAGGAGCACGGGGTACGCATTCCCGAAGACGTTGCCTTGGGTGGCTTTGACGATACGAAAGAGGCGGCAGCTTCTAAACCTTCTTTGACCACTGTACGGCAGCCGATACATCGCTTGGGATATGCTGGCATGGAAGCACTGCTGAAATTGCTAGCAGGTGAAAAAGTACCCGAGCGAACGATGCTTTCTACGAGGTTGGTGGTGCGGCGGTCTTGCGGTTGCGTCGAACCGGCCATTGCTCACGCTGCGGTGGGATCGCTAACCAGGAAGAGACAGGCCCTGAAGGAGGCCGTCGACGCGCAGCGAGAAGAGATCCTCTCCGAGATGGCGCAGGTAGTGGAAAGGCCTGCGCCAGCGTGCTCCGAATGGATGGGACGCCTCCTGGATGCTTTCTTGGAGGAGATGGCGTCCGAATCGGCGGCGGGCGAATCAGGCGTCGATCTGGCTTTGCAGGGACCTTTCCTCTTGACGCTGGACGATGTACTGCAGCAGGCGGTCGCAATGGACATTCAGATAGATGATTGGCAGGAAGCTATATCCGTGATGCGCCATCATACAGTGCCGTACATGACGAATGTGGCGACCTTGTCTCGAGCTGAAGACCTTTTCAACCAAGGGCGGGTGGCGATTGGCCGGGTGGTTCAGGGGAGTTGGGCGCTTCAGGAGGTAGAGAACACGCAGCGAACCGAATCGCTGGGGCTTTTTAGTGGTGACTTGGTCGAGGCTATCGAGACGGAACAGATTTTTGCCACGATTGGTCGCTGGTTCCCCCAGTTGGGTTTTTCGAACTTTTACCTCTCCCTTTATGAAGGACTAAGGTGTCCCGCCGAGTGGGCGAGGTTGATGCTGGCCTATGAGAAGGGAGAGCGGGTTGATGTAGGATCTGACGGACGGCGCTACCTCACCCGTCGCCTGGTTCCGGATGAGTTTTTCCCGCAAGAGAGACGATATACCTGGGTGGTAGAATCCCTCAGATTTAGGGAAAATCAGTTTGGGCTACTCGTTCTTGAGACGGGGCCGCGAGCGGGGAATATCTATGGCACACTGACCCGGCAAATCAGCGGCACGCTGCAGGACTCGTTGCTCGTTCGACAGCTAGAGTTCCGCAGGGTTCAGATGCTGACGGCCGCCGAGGTCTCTCAGGTCGTCGGCAGCCTGCTGGATCCAGATGAGTTGATCCAGCAGGTGGTCGAGTTGGTGCAGGAGCGGTTTGACTTGTACTATGTGGGATTGTTCCTGGTGGATGGAGGGTGGGCGGTGCTGCGAGCGGCCACCGGGGAAGCTGGTGAGAAGATGGTAGAGCAGGGGCACAAGCTCGAAATCGGCGGTGACTCTATGATCGGACAGTGTATAGGCGATCATCAGGCATGCGTCGCGGCGGACGTGGGGGAGGAGGCGGTGCGGTTCGATAATCCGCTCTTGCCGCTTACGCGCTCCGAGTTGGCACTGCCGCTGGTGAGTCGAGAGGGAGCTATCGGAGCGCTGTCGATTCAGAGTGCGCAGGAGATGGCGTTCGGCGAGGAGGACGTGGCGATTTTCCAGACGATGACGGACCAATTGGCGAATGCCATCGCCAACGCCCGGTTGTATGACAAGATCCAAACGGCGTATGCCGAGGTGGAGCGCCAAGTTCAGGAGCGAACCGCTCAGTTGCAGCAGGAGATGGCCGAACGGGAGCGGGCGCAGGGAGAGAGTGTCCGTCTCCAGCAGGAGGTGATCGAGGCGCAGCAGCGGGCGATCCAGGAGCTCTCTACACCCATCATCCCCATCCTCGAAGGGGTCATCGTCATGCCCCTGATTGGCTCTATCGACACGATGCGAGCCAGGGATGTGACCCGCAACCTCCTGGCAGGGATTCGGGAGCATCAGGCCAAGGTCGTGATTGTCGATATCACCGGCGTGCCCATCGTGGATAGCGGCGTGGCCGCTTACCTGAACAGGACTATTCAAGCAGCGCGCCTCAAAGGGGCACGCGCTATCGTCACGGGGATCTCGGAAGCGGTGGCGGAGACGATTGTGGACTTGGGCATTGACTGGTCTGGTATTGAGACACTCAGCGATCTCAAAACCGGCCTGCGTGTAGCTATAGCTGGAATGCGCTAGCGCGTTGGGGGAGTAGAAAACTCTGAGTAGGAGTTTGGCGAATGAGTGATGACAGCAGAGCGAACGAGATGAAGGGCGGCGATTCGCAGGACGCACGTCCTGAAGGACGGCGTCTGACCATCGGCTATTTGGCTCCTGCCGTTCATGGCGGTTCTTTGGAGCAGTGGCTTGGGGTGGTGGATGCGGCTCAAAAGCACGACGTGAACCTGATCTGCTTCCCTGGGCGAAGTCCACACTTTCCTTCAGGGTTTGATGCGCAGGCAAATATCCTCTACGACTTGGTCGGCGCAGAGAACGTGGATGGGCTGATCACTTGGACTTCGGCAATAGGCAACTATATGACCGATGAGGAGATTCAGGCTTTTCACGAACGCTATCGTCCTTTGCCCATGGTGAGCACGGGCCGGGTGTTGGAAGGTATTCCCGGGCTGTTGATGGATAGTTACGAGGGCATGCGTGAGGCCATCGTTCACCTGATCGAGGTGCACGGGTGTCGCCATCTGGCCTTCATCCGTGGTCCAAAAGGTCACTTTTACGCGCAGGAACGGTATCGGGCCTACCTCGAGACGTTGGGGACGTATGGCATCTCCTTCGATCCGAATCTCGTCACCCCGCCTGCTATGTGGGGCCTGGACAAGGGCGCAGAAGGGATGCGGCTGCTGCTCGACGAGCGGAAGCAGAGGCCGGGAACCGACTTTGAGGCTGTGGTTGCAGCTAACGATGAGATGATCATCGGCGCTTGGGATGTTTTGCAGGCGCGTGGGGTGCGCGTTCCTGGGGACGTGGCCGTCGTAGGTTTTGACGATAGGCTGGAAGGCCGGGCGAGAACGCCCCCTTTGACGTCGGTGGCATCCCCTTTCTACGAGACGGGTTACCAATCGGTGGAGACATTGCTGGCGTTGATGAAGGGGGAGCCGGTTTCTGAGGAGGTGACCGTGCCCTCTCGGTTGGTGGTGCGCCAGACGTGTGGCTGCATGGGAGCGGTGGTGGCGCGGGTTGCCTTTGGACGGCAGTCCACGGCAGATCGCGCAGAGACAAGCCGGGAGAATCTCGACTCTGTCCTGTCCACACAGCGAGAAGAGATCCGCGCCGCGATGGTGCAGGCGGTGGAGGATGTCGGCGGCAGTTTGGACCTCGCGTTGGCAGAGCGACTGCTGGACGGCTTTGCCGCTGAGCTGAAAGAAGAGTCGGAAGGCGATTTCCTGGTGGCCCTGAACGAAAGCCTGCGCCGCGTCGTCGAGATGGGTGGTGATGACCTCGAAAGTAGCGTTACAGCGATGCAGAATGCGATATCGGTTCTTCGCCACAGCCTGCTGCCTTGTCTGATCGACGAGGCTTTGACGCGGGCGGAGGACCTGTGGCAGCAGGCGCGATTGGTCATCGGAGAGACAGCGCAACGCGTGTATTTGCAGCAGGCAATACAAACGGCGCATCAGACGCAGAGTCTGCGTGAGATCGGGAGTTCGTTGATCACGGCGTTTGACGTGGAGAATTTGGCAGACGTGTTGGCAGAGGGCTCGCCGGTGTTGGAAATACCCAGTGCTTACCTTGTTCTCTACGAGCAGTACCCTGGGCTTGGCGCAGGGAGGCAGCCACTCTACGCATATCCAGATCCGGCACCGGAATGGTCGCGATTGGTGATGGCCTACACTGAGGATGGGCGGGTTGCGTTGGAGGCCGGTGGGATGCGGTTTGGCTCACAGCGGTTGGTGCCCGGTGACCTGTGGCCCCAGGAGAGGCGATATAGTTACGTGGTCAATCCTCTTTACTTTCGGGAGCACCAGATCGGGTTTGTGTTGTTCGAGATTGGGCCGCGAGACGGGGATGTTTACGATGTGTTGCGCGGCGAGATAGCGAGCGCTTTACAGGGAAGCTTGTTGAGAGGACAGGTGGAGGAGCGCGCGGTACAGTTGCAGACGGCGGCCGAGGTCTCGCAGGCGACGAGCAGTATCCTGGAGCCAGAGGCATTGATCGAACGGGTAGTGGATCTTGTGCGCGAGCGGTTCGATCTGTACTATGTAGGTCTGTTCCTGGTGGAAGATGCCTCATCGCCGGATGGTGATGCAGAGGAACGATGGGCCGTGTTGAAGGCCGGTACGGGGGAGGCAGGTCAGCAGATGGTGGCACTAGATCATCGCTTGTTAGTCGGTGGTGAATCGATGGTCGGACAGTGTGTGGCAGGCAAAAGGGCGCGCATCGCGCTGGACGTGGGGGAGGAAGCGGTGCGCTTTGAAAACCCGTTGTTGCCAGAGACGCGCTCCGAGCTGGCGCTGCCCCTCGTCAGCCGTGGCGAGGCTATCGGTGCGCTGACGATCCAGAGTGTCCAGGGAGCGGCCTTCAGTGAAGAGGACATTTCGGTGATGCAGACGATGGCCGATCAACTGGCCAACGCGATTGCCAACGCTCACCTGTATGAACGGGTCCAGCAGGCGTATGCCGAGGTGGAGCAGCAGGTGCGGAAGCGGACGGAGGAACTGAGGCGGGAACAGGAGGAGAGCGCTCGTCTGCAGCAGGAGGTCATTGAGGCCCAGAAGCGCGCTATTCAGGAGCTTTCTACCCCCATCATCCCGGTGATGGAGCGTGTCATCGTCATGCCCCTGATCGGCTCCATCGACACGATGCGCGCCAAGGACGTCACCCGCCGGCTTCTGGCCGGAATTCGCGAACACCATGCCAGGGTCGTCATTCTGGATATCACCGGCGTGCCGATTGTGGACAGCGGTGTAGCCGCTTATCTAAACAAGACCATTCAGGCGGCGCGACTGAAGGGCGCGCGCGCGATCGTCACCGGCGTCTCGGACGCGGTGGCGGAGACGATAGTGGATCTGGGGATCGACTGGAGCGGGATCGAGACGCTGGGGGACTTGAAGACGGGGCTGCGGGCGGCAATGCAGACGCGCGAACAGGAAATGGGATACACTGCATAAGTATCGACTAGGATAGCAAGTTTTTGGAAAGTGGTGGTATGAACAAACAGGGTGGTAACCAAGAAAAGGCAGCTGGATCGCGACCGACCATTGGCCTATTGGGCGAAGTTGGCCGGTCGCCCTATCATCGAGCTTTGTGGGAGGGCGTCATCGCCGGGGTCTCGGAACTGGACGTCAATTTGTTGTGGTACCTGAGCCTGCCCTTGAATGCGCATGAACAGGGTGTGCAGCACACCATTGATCGTCAGTTGATCAATGCTGAAAGGGTCGGTGGTCTTTTGATCACTGGCACGTTGGGCAACAATGTGTCTGTGGCAGAGTTTAGGGGTTTTACCGATATCTATCGTCCTATGCCAATGGTGGGTATCACACAGGTTCCCGGCCTCCCCAGTGTGGTCGTGGACAATGAGGTGGGAATGCGCGACATCGTCACGCACCTCATCGAGGTTCACGGATACCGGCGCATCGCGTTTATCTGTGGTCCCGAGAACAATGAGGAGGCGGCGTTGAGGTATCGTGCCTACGCCGACGTCTTGATCGAACACGACATTCCTCTCGATCCTGCCCTCGTCGCGCCGGGCATGTTTTTGTACGAGTCGGGGGTAGAGGCGATCCGTCTGCTGCTCGACGAGCGCGGGATTGCGTTTGAGGCTGTGGTTGCCGCCAACGATTGGACGGCGCTCGGTGCGTTGGCGGCGCTTGAGGGTCATGGGGTACGGGTTCCTGACGACGTCGCCGTCACGGGGTTTGATGATACGCAGGAGGCGGCAGCCTCGACCCCTCCGCTGACCACTGTGCGCCAGCCGATTCAACGGTTAGGGTATACGAGCATCTTGACGATGTTGAAACTGCTGGCCGGCGAACGGGTACCGGAACAAACAGTCCTTCCCACAGAACTGGTGGTACGCCAGTCGTGCGGCTGCGCCGATTCGATGATTGAGCGTGCCGGGGCAAGGGCGCTGGTAGAGGGAACAGAGGCGATAGGGTCTGTCGATGCGCGGCGGGAAGAGATTGTCTCCGAAATGACGCAGATGATGCACCCGGTAGCGCCGTCGTTTTCTGAATGGGCAGAGCGTTTGTTTGATGCTTTTCTGGCAGAGATGGTGTCCGGCTCAATGGAGAACGGGGAGGAAGGTGGATCGGCTTCCTCTAGGGGTTTTCTTGGGGTGCTGGGCGACGCGCTGCAGCAGGTGGATATCGTGAATGGCCAATTTAATCATTGGCAGGATGTATTGTCCGTGATGCGCCGTCACACGTTGCCATACATCTCTGGTGCCGTGGCTTCTCGGGCCGAAGATCGTTTCAACCAGGGACGAGCGATGATCAGTAGGACGATCCAGAGACGTTGGATGTTTCAAGAGGATGAAGTTGCCCGGTATAACAGCAGGATGAGTAACCTGCGGGATGAATTGACCACGATGGTCGAGATTGGGCGGCTTTTTGGCGTGCTCGACCGGAGGCTGCCGCAACTGGATTTTTCGACATTTTACCTCTCTCTTTACGAGGGACAGGTACACGCCACGCAGTGGTCCAGGCTGATGCTGGCTCATAAAGCGGGAGAGCGGATTGAGGTAGGAGTCTCTGGACGACGTTTTCCCACTCACCGGCTGGTCCCGGACGAGCTGTTCCCGAGCGGACGCCGATACTCCTGGTTGGTAGCCCCCCTTGCTTTTGGGGAAAGCCGGTTTGGGCACATGATTCTCGAGATGCAGCTGCGAGAGGCAGAGATCTATAGAGTGCTGACCAGGTTTGTCAGTAGTTCGATGCAGGAGCTGGCGCTTGTTCGGCAGCTGGATGTCCGTAGAGCGCAGATGCTGGCGGCTGCCGAGGTCTCACAGATCGTCACCAGTATGTTGGATCTAGGTGAGTTGATCCAAAAAGTGGTCGATCTGATACAGGAGCGGTTCGGCCTGTATTACGTGGGGTTGTTCCTGGTGGAGGGGGATTGGGCCGCGCTGCGGGCGGCCACCGGGGAGGCCGGTAAAACGATGCTGGAGCAGGAGCACAAGCTCCAAATGGATGGTGACTCTATGATCGGGCGGTGCATAACCGAGCAGCGCGCTTGCATCGCGTTGGATGTGGGACAGGATGCGGTGCAGTTCGATAATCCGTTCTTGCCCGAGACGCGCTCAGAGTTGGCACTGCCGCTGCTGGGGCGCGAGGGCGTGATTGGTGCCCTGTCGATCCAGAGTGTGCGGGAAGAGGCGTTTAGCGAGGAGGGTGTGGCGGTCTTTCGGACGATAGTGGATCAATTGGCCAACGCTATCGAAAATGCTCGATTATATGCAAAGATCCAAGATGCATACGCCGAGGTGGAGCAGCAGGTGCGAGAGCGGACGGAGGCGCTGAGGCGGGAGCAGGAGGAGCGTGTCCGTCTCCAGCAAGAGGTGATCGAGGCGCAGCAGCGGGCGCTGCAAGAGCTATTGACGCCCATCATTCCCATCCTCGAGGGCGTGATCGTGATGCCGCTGATTGGCTCCATCGACACGTCGCGCGCCAGGGATGTGACCCGCAGCCTGCTGGCGGGAATCCGCGAGCACCACGCCAGGGTGGTGATCCTGGATATCACCGGGGTGCCGGTGGTGGACAGCGGCGTGGCCGCCTATCTCACCAAGAGCATCCAGGCGGCGCGGCTGAAGGGGGCGCGGGCGATCATTACCGGCGTCTCTGATGCGGTGGCGGAGACGGTGGTGGACCTAGGGATTGACTGGAGTGACATTGAGACAGTGGCCGACCTGCAGACCGGGCTGCGGGTTGCGTTGCAAGCGAGGACCGGTAGGGAATGATGAGCCAAGTAGTGATGGGAGACCCTGAATGAACGGCAGCGAAGAAAGTAAGCGACTGACCATTGGGTTGGCAGTCGATGACATCTTGCTGGTGGGGGGCCTGAAGACACTGCTGGGTGTTGTTGATGTAGCACGAGAGCGCGACGTCAATTTGATGTGTTTCCACCTGAATCTGTACCAGGAAGGTAGCCAAATGCCTGCATCCTGGAACTCGATGGGAGAAATCATAGATGGGCTGATCATCTATCAGTCATGGCCCAGTGAAGAGGCGTTTGTCGCCTTTCGCGATCGCTTTCCGTCCCTGCCGATGGTCAACGCATTTCGACTCTACAAAGGAAGCCCGGGTTTATCTCCTGACTCTTATCGAGCCACGGGAAGACTCGTTCATCATCTCATTGAAGTACATGGCTGTCGCCGAATCGCTTTTGTCTCCGGGCCGGAAGGAAACTGGTCAGCACAGGAGCGGTACCGTGGTTACGTCGATGCACTGGCTGAGCATGATCTTTCTCTCGATCCTAACCTCGTCACTCCGCATCTCAGTTGGGATGATGGGCCGAAGGCGATTTCCGTATTGATAGACGAGCGCAAGTTGCTGCCGGGAACTGGCTTTGAAGCTGTAGCGGCGGCCAACGACACGCTGGCGCTGGGTGTACTGGACGAGCTGCAGACACGAGGAGTGCAAGTGCCCGGTGACGTGGCTGTGGTGGGCTTTGACGATGATACTCGATCGTTTTTCTCCACACCTCCACTGACCACTGCGGGATACGAGATGGGCAGGCAGGCCGCCGAGACGTTGTTGGCGTTGTTGGCAGGTGAACGAGTGCCGGAGCAGACATTTGTGCCCGGCAGGGTTGTGATACGTCGGTCGTGTGGCTGCCAGTACTTGGCCGTGACGCAGGCGACGGTTGGGCCAGTGGAACGCCCGGCGAAACAGGTGGCGTTGGAAGAGATCATCACGGCACAACGCTCACAGGTGATTGTTGATATGACCCGGGACATCGAGGATGATGCTGTGGGTGCGGACGCTGTTTCCAGGTGGATGGGGCAGATATTGGATGATTTCGTCGCTGCGCTTGCGACGGAGGTGAAAGGAGACTCGTCGGTCTTTGTGTTGACGCTGGAAGAGGTGCTGCGTCAAGCCAGGGTGGCTGGCGGCGACCTGGCCGCGTGGCAGGGAGCGCTTTCCGCGTTGCGTCGGCAGCTGCTGCCTTATCTTGATGGCGATGTACTGTCGCGGGCTGAGAGTTTATGGCAGCAGGCACGTGTACTGATCGAGGAGATGGCGCGGCGAGAGCAGGCCTACCGGGTATTTCAGGCAGAGCAGCGGTCTCAGACGCTGCGCGAGATCGGAGCGGCGCTGATCACGACGTTTGACGTGGGGGAGTTGATGGACGTGCTGGCCGATGGGTTGCCGCGCTTGGATATTCCCAGTGCCTACCTTTCGTTGTATGAGGGTCCTCAACCGTATACGTGCCCGGAGCCGGTGTCCGAGTGGTCGCGCTTGATGCTGGCCTATGACGAGGCGGCCGAGAAGGGGCCGAAGCGGGTCGAGCTGGAGGCGGAGGGGCGGCGCTTTCGCACACAGCAGTTGGCGCCGGAGGGGATACTGCCGGATCGGCGGTACAGCTTTGTCGTCGAGCCGCTCTATTTCCAGGAACACCAGTTGGGGTTCATCCTGTTCGAGGTGGGGCTGCGAGAGGGGACGGTTTACGACGTGTTGCGGGCGGAGATATCGAGCGCGCTGCAGGGAGCACTGCTGTTGCGGGAGCGGGAGCAGACCGAGGAGGCGCTGGAGCGGGCGTATGCAGAGGTGGAACAACAGGTGCGAGAGCGTACGGAGGAGCTGAAGCGGGAGCAGGAGGAGAGCGTCCGTCTCCAGCAGGAGGTCATCGAGGCGCAGCGGCGGGCAATCGAGGAGCTCTCGACTCCTATCATCCCAGTGCTGGAAGGCGTGATCGTCATGCCCCTGATCGGCTCTATTGATACGCTGCGCGCCAGGGATGTCACCCGCAGCCTCTTGTCTGGAATTCGCGAACACCGCGCCAAGGTCGTCATTCTGGATATTACCGGCGTGCCCGTTGTGGATAGCGGCGTGGCCGCTTACTTGAACAAGACCATCCAGGCGGCACGGTTGAAGGGGGCGCGGGCGATCGTTACCGGTGTCTCCGATGCGGTAGCGGAGACGATTGTGGACCTGGGGATCGACTGGAGTGGGATCGAGACGTTGGCTGATTTGCAGACGGGCTTGCGTGCAGCATTGGGAACGCCGCACGCGCTGCAGACACGTATGCCGACCAAGAGTAAAAGCTAGGTCGGCAGACCCGCCTTGCACACAGTGCGTAGCACCCATCTAGAGATACTGTCCATCTTCATACAGGAGATGTTGCATGAGCAGTCAGCAAGGCAAACGCAAGATGAGTAGAACCAGACCACGGGATTCACGTCCAACCATCGGGGTTCTATCCGAAACTGGGACGCCATACAATAATGCCTTGTGGGTGGGGCTCGCTGCTGCTGCGTCGGAATTGGACGTCAATTTGATTTTCTATGCGGGCGGACTCTTGCGTGCATCCGCATACGATTTCGATGCACAGCGCAACATTCTCTACGACCTGATCTCTGGCGAAAGAGTTGATGGTCTCATTATCTGTGGCACAATAGGCAACTTTATCACTGTTGAGGAGTTTCGGCGTTTCATTGACCGCTATCATCCTTTGCCCATGGTCGGCGTCACCCAAACGCCAGGCCTTCCCTGTGTAACCGTGGACAATGAAATAGGAATGCGAGACCTTGTCACTCACTTTATCGAGGTCCACGGATGCCGGCGCATTGCTTTTATTTGCGGGCCTGAGAACAACGCAGAGGCGGCGCTGAGGTATCGTACCTACGCCGATGTGCTTGCCGGGCACGACCTGCCCCTTGATCCCAACCTCGTCGCGCCAGGCGCTTTTCTATACGAAACGGGCATAGATGCGATGCGTCTGTTGCTCGACGAGCGCAGGGTTGAATTCGAAGCCGTGGTGGCTGCCAACGATTGGATGGCATTCGGTGCGTTAGAGGTGCTTGAGAAGCGAGGGATATGCGTGCCAGAGGACGTTGCCTTGGGGGGGTTTGATGATACGAGAGAGGCGATAGCTTCTCGCCCCGCGCTGACCACCGTGCGACAGCCGATACAAGAACTGGGACGGGTAAGCGTAGAGATGTTGCTCGATCTGCTGGCAGGCGAGCAAGTGTCTGAGCAGACGATGCTGCCTACGAAGCTGGTGGTGCGCCAGTCTTGCGGTTGTTTCGACCCGGTCGTTGCGCACGCCGCAGTGGAACCGCTGAAGAGAAAGAGTGAACCCTTGCCGGAAGCCATAGCCGCACAGCGAGAGGCGATTCTCTCCGAGATGGCGCAAGCCGTGGAAGGATTGTCATTGCCCTCTTCCGAATGGGCGGGCCAGCTCCTGGATGCTTTCCTGGAGGAGATGGCGTCCGGTGCGGTGGCGAGCAGGCCAGCTTCGCCAAGCCCGTTCCTTTTGACGTTGGATGATGTGCTGGGACAGGCGGCTGCGGTGGGCGACCAGGCGGACGGTTGGCAGGAGGTAATATCTGTGATGCGCCGTTATGTATTGCCGTACTTGACGGATGTCACGATCTTGTCCCGAGCCGAGTCCATCTTTGGTCAAGGGCGCGTGGCAATCGGCAAGGTGGCCCAAGGGACTTTGGCGCTTCAGGAAGTAGAGAAGGTGCGACAGGATCGAGTGTTGAGCTATCTTAACAGTGATCTGGTTGCGGCAGTCGAGGAAGAGCATCTTCTCGATGTGGTCGGTCGAAGGCTTCCTCAATTGGGCTTCTCGACCTTTTACCTCTCCTTTTTCGACGGGCAGGAGCGTCCTGCTGAGTGGTCCAGACTGAAGCTGGCTTGCGACAGAGGGCAGCGGGTCGAGGTGGGTGCTGACGGGTGGCGTTTCCCCACCAGCCACCTTGTTCCCGACGAATTGTTTCCGCGAGAAAGACGCTATATCTGGGTGCTGAGTTCGCTCAGCTTTAGAGAAAACCAGTTCGGTTTTATCATCCTTGAGGAACTGCGGGAGGGAAGCTTCTATGGCGTCCTGGCCAGGCAAATCAGCGGCGTCCTACAAGACTCGTTGCTGCTCAAAGCGCGAGAGGAAGCGGAGCAAGCGCTGGAACAGGCGTATGTGGAGGTGGAACGGCGGGTGCAAGAGCGGACGGCAGAACTGGAGCAGCAGCAAGAGGAGAATCTGCGTCTACAGCAGGAGGTGATCGAGGCGCAGCAGCGGGCGATCCAGGAGATCTCCACGCCCATCATCCCGGTGATGGAGCGCGTGATCGTCATGCCGCTGATCGGCTCCATCGACACGCTGCGCGCCAGGGACGTCACCCGCCGGCTCCTGACTGGGATTCGCGAACACCACGCCAAGGTCGTGATCCTGGACATCACCGGCGTGCCGGTCGTGGACAGCGGTGTGGCTGCGTACCTGACCAAGACGATCCAGGCGGCGCGGCTGAAGGGGGCGCGGACGATTGTGACGGGTGTCTCCGATGCGGTAGCGGAGACGATCGTGGATCTGGGTATCGACTGGTCAGGCGTCGAGACGCTCAGCGATCTCAAGATCGGCCTGCGGGCAGCTATGGCTGAGGTGCGCCGGCGCATCGGGAATAGAGAACTCCAGAAGTAGGAAGGCGTGAGTGACAAATAGGGATGATGCTTGAAGGGGAATACTTAAGGAGATGGAATGAAGGATACAAGGAAGACAAAGAGTCAACTCATAGAGGAACTGACGGGAGCCCGCTCTCGCGTCGCTGAGTTGGAGGCTCTGACGGAAAGAGCTCTGCTAGATCAGCGGCTATTGCGGGTCTTTTTGGAGAATGCTTCTGACAAGGTTTACTTCAAAGACGCTGAGAGCCGTTTCATCAAGGTCGGCAGATCCACGGCCGTGATGTTTGGCCAGAGTGACCCCGCGGCGGTAGTGGGTAAAACAGACTTTGACTTCTTTACAGAGGAACATGCCCGGCCAGCGTTTGAGGATGAGCAAGAAGTGATGCGGACTGGGCAACCTATTTTCAAGGAAGAGAAGGAAACGTGGATCGATGGCCAGGAAACGTGGGCTTCTACTGTCAAGGTGCCCCTGCGCGATGAGGAAGGGAAAATTGTTGGCACTTTCGGCGTTTCCAGAAACATCACTGAGCAGAAGCGAGTCGAGGCTGAGAGTGCGCAATTACAGGTGGAGGTGCTCAATGCCCAACAGCGGGCGATTCAAGATCTCTCTACGCCGGTCATTCCGGTGTTAGAAGGGGTCATCGTCATGCCGTTGATCGGCAGCATCGACACGCTGCGGGCGCGAGACATCATGCGCAGGCTTCTGCAGGGAATTCGGGAGCAACGGGCCAAGGTGGTGATCCTGGACATCACCGGGGTGCCCATTGTCGATAGCGGTGTAGCGACCCACATGAACAAGGCCATTCAAGCGGCGCGGCTGAAGGGCGCGCGGACGATCGTCGTTGGCATCTCCGATGCGGTGGCAGAGACTATCGTCGATCTGGGGTTGGATTGGAGCGGAATTGAGACGTTGAGCGATCTGCAGACCGGGCTGCGTGTCGCTCTTCAGGGGATGGGGTTCAGGCTGGTAAGGTCGAGCGAGTGAGAAAAAGGTGTGCTTGCGTTGTGAAATTCCCGAGTATTTTCAAACCGAAAAGAGGATTAGACTATGAGAGACTTTGAACCATCGGAACTAGGGGAAACCATGGAGACGTTTACCGTCGTCCAGAAGCTTGAGGATCTGTTGCTGGTGTCGGTCCCGCGAGATCTGACGGATAGCGATGTGCTCAGGTTGCGCCAGCGGGTGCTGCGGGATATCCGGCGGTACGACTCGCGCTGGGTGTTGCTCGATTTCTCGCTGGTCGACATCTGCGATAGTTTCTTTGGGCGTTTCATCCACAGCACGGCCCAGATGGCCAAGTTGATGGGAGCGGACGTCATCGTCGCCGGGCTGCAGGATGCGGTGATCGAGACGATGGTAGAGCTGGGCATGACCCTGCCCAATATCCACGCGGTGCTCGATCTGGACGACGCACTGGCATTGAGCAGGGAATACAAGACGCGTGAGCAGGTGCAGGCCGAGGACCCGCTTGAGTCTCCTGATTCCTCGCGAGTTGAAGGTGAATCGACGGATTGGGACGCTTTTGCCGATTCGCCGCTCTCTGATTGGACAGAGGTGTAGCTATGGCCCAAGTGCAAACCAGTGAAGAACAATCGAAGAAAGAGTACTTTCCCATCAACAGCCTGGTAGATGTGGTAAGGGCTCGGCGGCGCGGGCTGGAGATAGCGCAGGAGATGGGTTTCCCTCTTGCCGAGGCTACCAAGATAGCCGTGGTGATCTCTGAGCTGGGGCGGAACATAGAGCGCTACGTGGGACAGGGGGCCATTACCGTGACTACGCACCTGGGGAGAGAAAAGTATATCATGATTGTAGCCCAAGATCAAGGGTCGGGCATCCCGGATGTGGACCGAGTCTTGGTTGGGGGGTATTCGACCTCTGGAGGTTTGGGATTGGGGGTATCGGGATCCAAGCGTTTAGTGGACAAGTTCGATATCCAATCGATCGCCGGTGTAGGAACGACGGTCAAGGCGATCAAGTTACTGCGATAGGGTTCGTGATTCTGGGGAAGATATCTGTGATGTCTGCTGAGCCTGGTGATGTGATGGAAGTACGCGTGGTTGTCCGTCGGGACGTCGACATTGTGCTTGCCTGCCAGAAAGGGCGCGCGCTGGCAGAGCGATTGGGCATGTCGGGTAACGACCAAGTCGTTGTCGTCATTGCTATTTCTGAAGTGGCGCGCAATATCGTCAATTATGCGGATCGGGGTGAGATTGTCTTGAGCGCTTTTGGGAAGAACGGCAGACGGGGCATCTCTATTGTGGCGCGCGATGAAGGGCCGGGTATTCTCGATGTCGAGCGGGCGTTGCAGGATGGCTATTCGACGGGAAGTGGCCTGGGGTTGGGATTGGCGGGTGCCAAGCGGCTGATGGACGAGTTTCGAGTTCTGTCCCAGCCTGGGCGAGGAACGACCATCGTGATGAAAAAGTGGAGCCGCCATGGGTAGCGGTTGGGCTGTGCCTTCCCTGATCGAGTGGGGTGTTGCGATGCAGGCGTTCTCCGGCCAGACGGATTCGGGCGATGGGTATTTGGTCGAGGCGTATCCCGATGGCGTCTTGGTCGCGGCGGTGGATGGGTTGGGCCACGGTCCAAAGGCTGCCGTGGTTGCCGAGGCCACCGTTGCCGCGCTGAAGGGCCATGCGTGCGAGTCGGTCGAGCTCTTGCTCAAGCGCTGCCACCGGGAACTTCGGGGGACGCGCGGTGTGGTAATGAGCCTGGCGGCGTTTAGCGCGCGCGAAGAGACGATGACGTGGGTGGGCGTTGGGAACGTGACCGGTTTGCTCCTGCGCGCCGATCAAAAAGCCGGACGCCCTCGTGAAGCGCTGCTGCCGCGTGGTGGGGTGGTGGGATATCATCTGCCGTCGCTGTATCCCGCCGTTCACCCTATTTATCGGGGTGATGTACTCGTCTTTGCCACCGATGGCCTGCGGAGCAGTTTTACCGAGGGCGTGGTGTTGAGTGATTCTCCCCAGCAGATCGCCGATCATTTGCTGGAAGCTTATGGCCGGGGCACCGACGACGCGTTGGTTTTGGCCGCTCGCTACGTTGGGAGTGCCTGAGTGCGTTGACGCGCGCAGTTTAGGATGGAACGAGCCGGCCCCTGGGCGGGCTTTTTTCATGCCTCGTCGATCGCGCACCGTTCGATGGCGTTCAGCACGGTTTGGGCGCAGGCGGCCCAGGAGAAGCGTTGCACGTTGATAAAGCCGCGCGCGACCAACGCCTGGCGTAGGGCCGGGTCGTTGGCCGTGCGCTGCATGGCGGCGGCGATGGCGGCAGTGTTCTGAGGATCCACCAAAAGTGCCGCGTCTTTTGTGGTTACCTCAGGCAGGCTCGAGCTGGTGCTGGTGATGACCGGGCAGCCGCAGGCCTGCGCCTCCAGTACGGGCAGGCCAAACCCTTCGTATAGCGATGGAAACACAAAGGCCAGCGCGCCGCTTAGCAGGGCGGCCTTGTTCTCCTCGTGCACGTAGCCGGGAAAGAGGACGCGATTTTCGAGTCCCAGGCGGCGCACTTGGTCAAAGAGGTCGTCGTAGAGCCAGCCGCGCTTTCCTGCCAGGACCAGGTTGGCTTTGGATTCGATGGATGCGAACGCGTCGATGGTGCGCGCCAGGTTCTTGCGCGGCTGGAGAGTGCCCAGATAGAAAAAGTAATCGCCGTCGATGGCGTAGCGGGCTTTGGCGGCCTCGATCCGAACTGGGTCGCGGACTGGGGCCAGCGTCTCGTCATATCCGTGGTAGGCGACGGTGATCTTGTCCAGTGGTGTTCGATAATGGGACACCAGATCGGCTTTGGTGACCTCCGAGACAGCTATGATGTGGGTCGCGACGCGGGCGCTCCAGCGCGTCGATAGGTCGAGGTATAGGCGTTGGAGCCAGGGATGGGCTCTTGGAAAGTGCAAGTATCCCAGGTCGTGGATAGTGACGAGGCTGATGCGTGGGCGGATGAGGGGCAGGACGTGAGCCGGGACGAAGAGCACGTCCGGCGGCCTACGGCCCATCTCCCACGAGAGGCGCAGGTGGGTCCACAGGCGCGGGAAGGGGATGTGGCGCGCGTCGGCTCCGGGGAACGCGCCCGCTGTGGGCGGATCGCGGAAGTAGAGCCGAAACTTGTGCCGGGCCGACTCGGTGCGTTTGCTTTCACATTCTAGCAGAGCCTGGATGAGTTGCTTGGAGTAGATTTCGGTGCCAGTTGGACGGGCACACTCGGCGCGGCTGGCGTCAATTCCGATCAGCATTGTGTGCGATCGCGTGCGCTATGGACGCCTACGCAGCAGACCGCGTAGTAACAATATCAGTCCCGCCATGACGAGGAGGATGGGCCAAAGTCGAGGGAGCATTTGGCTGGTCTCGGGACCGAGCAGTTCCAGGGTGACAATCAATCCCGCGCCGCCGATGATGAGGGCAACCATTCCCAAGAACAGCGCGCCCCAGTCCCGGAAGTGTGCTGCTGCCCACTGGGCCAGGAAGGCGACGCCGCCGATCAGGATGAATATCGGCCACCAGTTGCCCAAGTCGGCGTATTCCAGCGGACCCAGGGTGACGAAGAAGAACACTGCTCCGGCGAGGGCGGCGGCTGTGCCGAGAAAGACCTTGCTGGGATCGCGCCACCAGCCAAGGATGTGGCCGGCCAGGAGTGCCAACCCACCTGCCAGTGGAAAGATGGGCCAGATGACATCCCAGTCGGGGATACTTACGCCTACTTCATCGAGTAGCAGGTAGGCGCCTATCAGGATTAGGAATCCTGCCAGTACGAGCGAGCCTTTACGACGCATATCAAGCCTCCTTTTGCCGCACGCGTTGATCTTGCCGACGCGCCGCGTGTGGCGTGTTATAGCTTTTTGAATTGTACCGCAAGCTAGCCGAGTGAGCAAGCGTGCGGCTCTTCGGACGGTGTGGCTTTCGAGAGAGCTATGCGATTGGTAGCCTTGGCCAAGTGGTCCGGCCGGTTGCCTGGCAATTGACCTCCGTTGAGGGTCGTGCTATACTGTAATCTGTACAAGTTTAGCGGGATAGTCATTGTATTGGCGGGGCGATGAAGGAATCTTTCAAGTTCCTATCTCCAGAACAAATACGCTACTTGGCGGAGATGGCGGAGCAGGCCCGGGCAGCCTTGAGCCGTTTCGCCGGCTATGAGGTATTCTACGACTCGACCTCCTTGCAACTTTTGGACGAATGGATTGACCGTCACTTGCGGCAGTTTCCAGAGCCTTCTCAGAGGATCCGTTTGCTTTGGATCAGTTTCTTGGGGGAGATGTTCCGTCGTCAGCATGGAGGGGAATGGGCGCTTCGTGGACAAGGTAAAGATGGGGGGTTGATCTTGCTTTGTCCGACTGAGAGCAGCGGTGTCTACACGGCAGATGTTTCTAGCCAGGTTCGTCGCCGCGTCACCGAGGGTATGTCAGCTTCCCTCGCTTACTACTTTGCGATTACGAGTATCGAGTTGAGGGCAGGGTAGGCTGCACGGGAAAGTGTAAGGGCCAGCCTTTTGTGCGGCTGGCCCTTGTTTTATTAGGGGGCAGCTAAAATCGGCAAGTCGCCACCCTGAGCGTAGCGAAGGGCCTCTGCTCTTGCTGTGGGCGAGATTCTTCGCTTCGCTCAGAATGACGGCGTCTCTCCCAAGCGGCATCAACCAGATTTAATCACGCCCATTCCATTACGCTGGGCGGCGCAGTCGTCGTGCGGCGACCAGTATCACCAGCAAGGCCACGACGATCCCCCCGGCTCCAAATGCGCCGATGCCCGTGCTCGGCATTTCATCTCCGCTCTCGGTGCCGGCAGTGGTGGGTCTTGGCGTGACCGTCGGGCGGCGGGTTGGCGTAGACTCTTCGGTAGCGCCCGCCGCTACCTCTGCCAGCGTCGCCGTCGCCGTGGGAGGTATCTCTGTCGGCTCCTCTGTCGGAGGCGGAGGTGTTTCGGTCGGTTCCGGGGTCTGTGTGCTTTCCTCCTGGCCTGCGGCGGCGGCTGCCTCGGCGGTCATCACCTGTTCTGTTTGACGCACGATTTCGTTTCGCGCTATGTTGTTCTGTATTTGGGGATAGATGACGACTGCCCACACGATGAAGGCGCAGATGCCTACCGCGAGAAGGCCTCCAAATACCGCTACGAGTATGATGAAGGTGCGATTCGATCCTTCTTCTGCCGCTGCTTCATCCTCTTCATCCGGGTAGAGCTCGAAATCTTCCATGACTTACCTCCTTGAAATGGCCACTTGTCTCGGTGTTGTGTCTGTTGTGTTCAATGAGCTGTTTATCCGAAAACCCCGTAGTATGAGGGCCTTGTGCCCGCCCATGAGGGGCTGGGCTACATTTTTGGATAGACTCTAGCGCAAAACTTCCAAGTTCACCAAGGGAACAAAAACCGGTTCTTCTTGCTCCAAGTCTATTACTGCTCCGCGCACCCTGGCGTCTGTCTCTATATGACGTGGGTGGTCGACGAGGCTCATCACCGTTCCCACTTGACCCAGGTAAGGCGCTCTCACCACGCGTACCCGCGCGCCAGTAGTCAGGGGGGTGCCGGGCTGCACTTGTCCAGAGGGCAACGACTCTGCCGGTAAGGTAATCACGATCTCGGGACGCACAACGCCCCAGCGTGGCCTGACCTGCCCGCTGATTGAGGCTTCTCGACCGTCGTTCGTCGTCAGCAATTGGAACACGGGATCTGACATTGGAATGGTTCCAATGCCTTCGGTAGCGATAATGGGGATCGGAGAGCGTTTCACTAGGGGGATCAATTCAGGCGCAAGCCCACCTGTCACAATCCCCCGTATTTGGAGTTCCTGAGCTCGTTCTAGTACTGCCTCATTGACCTCTGAACCACCGATGACAATGGTCCCGTGGCATGAGGGGTCGATATCCCTGGCGCGCAATGACTTGTCTGGGCTTTTCACCAAGCGCTTGAGCACGCCAAAGCTCTCCCCACCCGTTCCCCACGCGCCTTGGATGACGGCTCCTGTCGTTTCGATAACGACGCCTCGGTTTTGCAATACGTTGGTCACTACGCCATTGATGTAGGCACGCAGTTCAAACGGCGTGGGCGGTGTCTCGACCAGTACGCGCCCACTGCCGATGGAGGCCAGCACGCCGGCCATGGATGATTTGACTATGCGGTTGCGCTTTTTGGCAATGACCTGTCCCCGCCGCACGTTATCCCCCACTTTGACTTGCATATATCGCTTGATTTTGGTGGGCGAGACGCTTAACTCGGGCGCCACCGATAGGACTCGGAAATCGCCCGGCAGGTTGGCGTGTGCTACGACCTGTGTGGGCTCGACGCGTTCGTTGAGCTTGACCAATACATCGCCTGGTACAGGCAATATCCGCTCGCGGCGTACGTTGACTAGTGGGGTCACCTGAGCTTCAAAAGGGTAATACATCGTCTGATCACTTGCTCCACTGATTCATGGCTTACCCGCCTACGTCCCACAGCCACTGCCGTGTTTGCACTTGGCGTTCCTCTGGTTCGTTTGCCAGGCGAAGCGGACGTCCGCGGGCATCGATGATCAATCCTGCCAGGCCGCCGCTTATGCGCCGCTTGCCGCCTCTTCCCGGTCCGAGTCCCGCGTCAAAGCGCCGGGCAGGGCGTAACTCCAAATCGGCCTGCTGACCGGGAAGCACCGGGAGTACCTCTATGTTCCCATACTGGACCTCGACGCTGAACGCGCTGCCGTCGTCGTAGGTCAATTTCACTCTGAGGACGGTGTCACCGGGTCGAGCACGCCCGACTGGCGACACCACCGTAGCCAGGTTGACAAAGCCTCCACTATCCAGTGTCTCGACTGCCGCCAGCGGTTTGACTGCTGCGACGCTCCCCAGGGCCGATGCTAGGCCGTATTTGTCCAGCACCAGGGTGCTGATTCCTATGGGCTGTAGGGTGTCTAGGATCATCAGGGCGGTCTGGCCAGGTCGTGGAGCGTTCACCAACACCCCGCCGCTGACGATGATGGTGTCACAAAATGGCATGAGGTGAGGGTAAGGGTGGGCAGCGCCGGGTTCCCAGCCGGGCTGGGCCACCTCCAGCGTCCTGTAGATTGCCTCACGTGCCAACGCCTGCTCAAGCCACAACTCGCGTGGCTCCTGGGGAATGCTGGCGGGGTGTATTTCCTTGTTGAGGAGTGTCCCCAGCACCTCGTCTTCGGTCATCGGTTCGGGTATCCAGCGGGCGAGGGCTTGCGTATCGTGTTCCTGTAGCAGTTGTCGTCCACCAAAGGCGATTCCCAGGTCCCCACGGACGGTGAGGAAGGATTGCCCGTCAAAAGTGGCTGCAATCGTCGTGTTGGCGGCGCCTACATCCACACCAAGCACCCCTTTTGTGGAGTCGCCCAGATGCCATAGATACTGCACCATGCGGCTGAAAGCACGTGCGGTGGGTGTCAGGGATGTCGGGCTCCACATTTCGAGGGCGTCCATGCCCGGCAGTTGGGCCATCTTGTTCTGGCGGTAAAATTCGTCCAATTCCGCTTGGGCGTTGAACAGGTTCTCTTCTGTCAGGGTTGGACGCACATTGTCGGCGACGCGGAGCTCAACCTGTCCCTTTACGCTATCCACCACCCGTTGGCGTAGCTGTGAGTTTCCCACGTAGAGCAGACGAGGACGCGCTCGCTCTTCTATTAATGAACATGCCAGAGCCGTCGTCTCCACTAACTCGAGCACAGGCCTCTCGGCACCGTTCTCCAATCCCCCGGCGATGCAGATTACGTCGGGAGAGGCTTTGATGATCGTGTGGACACGCTCTTCCTCGGTCAGTCCGCCTCGCCCATCGCTGGCTATGATCGCTTTGACCTGCGAATACGTGCCGGCCGCTGCGCGTTCGGCGCTGGCGACGCTGAGGTCCCGCACGAGTCCACCGATCACGATCTCCAGTGGTGGGCTGGCGCTGGTAGTCGCAGCGAGCACACCTGCTCCTCCGTGTTCGGATGATAACAGGTCGCCGGCCGTATCAAAGAACGTCCGCCCGGTGACCTCGGTAATTTGCTCGGAGGCGTGGCGGATGCCGGCCGTGACGTCGGACCAGGGATACTCGGTTGTGGTCGGGGTCTCTCCCCGCGCTACGAAGCGGTAGTGTCCTCTGACGCGGTCGAGCAGCACGACTTTGGTCATCACCGTGCCGCAATCTGCCAGTAGGATCGAGCCAATGCTAGATTCTTGAGCCATTGTCGTCTCTGCTTTAGCCGAACATCGATAAAAGTTTGGTTGCAGCTTCGATCAGGTATTGCATGCGTCCGATAAAGACGGAGAGCGCCGCTGTGACCGCTCCCGCGAAGGCGACACCCAATGCGACTGTCAGAAATCCTTGCCCTATCTTGCCTGCCAATCCAATAGCTTTTCCTAACAATCCTCCTAATCCCCGGCGCTTCTGTGTAAAGGTAAAGTCAAAGGCTAGTAGCGTGCACACTGTACCTACGGCAATGAATATGCCTTCCAGGGGACTGTCGCTTATAGCGTTTACGGTTGCCCCGAACTGCGGTGACAGGGTGCCCACGAGCGCCCCGACCAGCGCTATTGCGATCCCAAAGCCAATCAGGGGCGAGAGGAAATAGTTTCCTATGTAGGCAAATCTGGGTACACTTTTGAACACAAATAGACCCAAACCTATGCCCACAGGGATGATCAAGACCAGGTTGCCGAACAAGTCTTCTCTCCAGGGATCTGCGATCAACTTGCCCCAGACCTCGCGGATTGTCACTCCAAAGACATAGCCCACTAGGGCGCCGAGAAAGATGTGCAGGGTCAGCCGATAGAGGAAATTATCGCCTATGAGGTAGGAGAGCACAAAGATGGTCAGTGTGGCTCCGACGAATACCCCAACCACATCCAGGTCTGGCATTATTTTCCCCTCCTGTGCAATCCGCCGGCGGCGTAGAGTACTGCCCCTGCCAGCATTGAAACGACGATGACCAAATGCCCTGCCGCTAGGGCGTCAAGCTGTCGAGGGGTCTGCCCTGCTGTGCCCCGTTGTGTTTGATAAGCAACTGCTCCACCCAGCCCGCTGACGATTCCCTTTAGTTGGTCGGCGTTGGCGTCTAGGTATGGGCTGGAAGCTATTTCCAGGGCTGCGCTCACGCCGGCCGCGATAGGCGGCGACGCAGCACCGTAATGTGCTCTCGTTTGTTCAATCCACCAACGCAGAGATTCCGGCTGGGCGGCCAGCACAATAATCATAACGGGACGTGTGTCGGTGCTGGCCAATATCTGTGAAATGCCTGTGGCATTGCCTGGCCGATACCCCGGTGCCTCCTTAGCGTACTCAAGCACAGGCCGTTGTCCCGACACGACTTGTTCTTGGGCATTGATGTCGCTGCGCAGTGCCTCGGCCACCGCTAATCCCTCGGGTTGTGTGGTGGCGATGGAGATATTGGCTTTTCGTTCCGCCAGATGTTCCAGGATCGCTCTCGCCACAGGGTTTAATTCATCGGCGCTTGTCGGCCCATACTCAATGGCAACCAGGACGGTTTCTCCTTCGTTGACACCTGCGATGAGGTTATACATATTTGCTATGCTGGAGGTGTCGGGTTGTGCCAGAGACGGGATCTGACTGTCAAGCGCCGGGTCTTGAGATATGAGCAGCAAACCGCCTACGACTACAAGGAGCACGACTGCAATCAATAGGCGCGGGACTAGCTCTGACATACCAGCGGCTCGCTTGCGCGCCTTCGGCTGTGGCGCCTCTGTCGGACGGGTCAACAGGCTTTGAAGTAGTTGGGCCCGAGCCAGGGTTGCCTGGCTGATCTCGGCAGGCAGCGCGCTTTCACGGGCGTGAGTCACGTCGGCCATCGGAAGCGGTGAGAGCACACCGCGCAGCCCTTGCAATAGTCCTTCTGTCTCTGCTGGTTCCTCCTCGGGAGCCTCCTCAGCCACTTCCGCGGTCGGCCGCATGGCCTCCAACCAGGCTGGGATCTCTGCGCGTGCTAGGCCCGCTGCCTCGGCTGCTGCGGTATCGGGTTCGACTGCAAAGGGCGGGATGGCGCCTTCGGCCATAGAGGGAGTTGGTCGTTGCTTGAGCTCGGCTAGCCAATCTGGAGCCTCGGTCTCTGCGATCAAAGACTCACCGATGAACGGTGGTGTTGACGGCGGCATTGACGGCGGCGCTGCCTTCTGCAACCAATCGGGCACCTCGGCCGGAGCGGGCATCTCGGGGGCCGCCTCCTCGGCTGCGGGCGCGGCGGCCTCCTCCGGCGCCAGACCCTGTAGCCAGTCGGGCAC
>CAZKDJ010000030.1:0-30275 GCA_964551295.1 uncultured Anaerolineales bacterium
ATGGTACAGGTGCCGGAAAGACGCACTTCCAAAACTTGGTAGTCGGCGTTCCAGCACTTGTAATGCACCGTTTCATTTCGTAGGCTGTGTTGAGCGAGGCGAAACCCAGACGGAGTCATGAGCGCGAGCTTAACTCACATACTGTGGTATAATGTCAATAAGGCAATGATAGAGGAAATCAAGAGCAAGTTTGCACAAGACGAATTCGAGTTCTCAAAACACGCTACCGATCAATCCATCCTACGCGGAATCAGCGTTCAGGAAATACGGCAAGCTATCAGTGTAGGAGAGATCATCAAGGACTATCCACAAGATAAGTATGGACCGAGTTGCCTGGTACTTGGTTTCACACCAGCAGGTAGGCCGCTGCACATCCAATGCAGCTACCCATCGCGCCCCCTGGTAAAGATCGTCACCGTGTACGAGCCAGAACCGGACAAGTGGATAGACTTTAGGGTTAGGAGAAATTAAAATGGCGACAGATACAAGAGAAGAGCAATTCGTAGAGCAAGAAGTGACCTACACACTGCTAAAGGACGGCTCGTTTTTCATCATCGAACACGTGCCAGCACGGGTGAACGTAGAAACTGGGGAGCAGTTCTTTTCTCCGCAGACCGTTGAACAATTGCAGCACATCATCTGGGAAGAACGTCGCCCTGTTCGCTTTGTCAAGGCACCTGTGTTTGAGTTTGCATAGAGGCTCACTCCACCACCTACACAAAATCCAGTCCAGCGGAGCGGAAAACCGTGTACTATTCCCCCTGAATGGTACTCCCATCCACTCCCGCAAACGAGCAGAGCCGTCGAGTGAATTCGGCGGCTCGTTGTATTTCTTACTTCGTTCGGAGGCTATAGCTGACGGCCCATCTCCGCCACCTGCCGGCGCAGTCGGGCAATGCGCTGCCGGGTATCCGGCTCGCGGGGGAACCGGGCCAGGCGGCGCTTGTTGAAGGCCAGCTCTGTCGCCAAGCGGTAGTAGCGGCCCAACTGCCACCAGCGCTCGAATTCCCCGCTGAGAAAGGCCCCCGCCCGCTCGATCTCCCGCTCGAGGAAGGACTTGATCGTCGCGTAATCCTTCTGACTCAGCGTCCCTCTCTCGACCTCTTCGGGCAGGTAGGCCTCGATCCAGCGCTGCTCGCGCACCGTGGCCCACACGATGACGACGAGCAGTATCAGCACGCCGCCCCAGTCGGAGAGCCAGGCTACCAGGCAGGGCCAGCACAGGTCGGGGAAAGAGACGCCCAGGTTGTGGGTGGCGTGGGCCAGCATCGCCAAGCCCAGTCCCACGAAGGGCGCGCCGATCTTGGCAGCCCAGTTGCGCGAGGTGCGTGCTAGCGCGATCCCCCACCCGGTCAGCCCGGTGAACAGGGGGTGGTTGAGGCCAAAGATAACGACACGCAGCAGGCTCAGCGCGGCCACGTCCACCAAACCCGCTTCGACGGACGCGGCGCTCAGGTACAAGATGTTCTCCACGGCGGCAAAGCCCAGCCCGGCCATGCAGCCGTAGATGATGCCGTCGAAGGCGCTGTCGATCTCTTTGTGAAAGAAGAGCAGCAGCAGCGCCAACGCTCCGGCCTTGAATATCTCCTCCGTGATCGGCGCGACGACGCTCGCTCCGATCAGGCCGGCCGATGTCGGGTCGGTGAATTCAGAGATGGGGATATCGAGCAGGAGCTGGAATATCAGGGACAGGAAGATGGCCGGGGCCGCGCCCCACAGGAAGGCAGCGGCCAGCAGGGCCGTCGGCTCCTTCTCGTACCGGTCGAACCACCACAGGATCACGCCGTAAGCCAGCGCCGGCACGACGCTGGCGACGATGGCGAGCAAGATTCCGAGCAGGATGCCCATAAGCGATCTCCTACCAAACTAGACCGGTTGGATGTCCCAGGTATCGGCGGCTTCGTCGTAGGTCAGTGTGAAGGTGCGTCCATCGACGACGCAGACGCGAAAGGCCGGGCCGGCCGGTGTGCGCCACTGGCGCTCGACCTCGGTCACCTCCAGGCGCTCTCCCTTCCACATAAAGGCGCGCGGCCGTTCCGGGTAACGCGCTGATGCATAGCACTCGACCAACGTCTCCATCCAATCAGATCTCAAGCGCGCGCAGGTATTCGACGAGTCCATCGCGCATGTCGTCGCGCCGCAACGTGACCTCGATACAGGCCTTGAGGTGGCGCAGCGGGTCGCCGGCGGCCATCCACTGGCCCTCGATGGGCTGGGCGACGACGGCAGAGCGACCGGCCAGCCCGGCCACCGCGTGGGCCAGCCACAACTCGTTCCCCTTTCCCGTCTCCAGCCTGTCCAGCACGCCAAAAAGCTCGGGCGTAAAGACAAAGTGCCCCACCTGCACCTGGTTGGAGGGGGCAGTGCCTGGGTCGGGCTTTTCGACGATGCGCGCCAATTCGCGCTCGGAGCCCGGCTTTAGCTCGACGACGCCGTACAGGTGTGTCTCCTCATCCGGCACGTTTTGAGTGGCGACGACGGCCGCCGGACGGTATCGCTCGTATGCATCCAGCATCTGCTGCGCCACGGGCGTGTCGGAGATGATGATATCGTCGCCGAACATGTAGTAGAACGGCTCGCCGGGCGTCAGCCAGTGGCGGGCGGCCAGGGCCGGTGAGGCGTTGCCGTAGGGCAGCGGTTTCCCATTGGGTAGCTTGTCGGGCTGGGGCACAAAGACGATGTCGGCCAGGTGGGAGAGACGCCGTACCTCCTCCAAGCGGGCCGTCTTTTTTTGACCCTCCAAGTGCTGTTCCAGGTCTGGGGCGGGGGCAAAGTGCTGTCGGATCACGCCAGCGCCTCCGCGCACGACGACGATGATCTCAGTGATGCCCGCCGCCACCAGGTCCTCGATGTGGTATTGCAACAGGGGAATCCCCGCGATGGGGAACATCTCCTTGGGGATCGCCTTCGATGCCGGTAGAAATCGCGTGCCGTATCCGGCGATGGTGATGATGCCTTTCATTGATTCTCCTCGCTTTCCGATACCTGCTCAGGCTCGTATTCCTGTGCATTGCTGTACACTGTCTGCTATTCTTTCAACGTCGTGGCTTGGACGGAAGTGGGGGAAAATAGACCAGCCATGCGCAGCAGCCGGTCGGACGCATTTCGTGTGTATAAGGCTATCAAGGGTCTGGCTTGGTCGAGAGGCCAAACACGTTGCCAAGCCAGCAGCTCACGTTGTAACGCCGCCAAATCTGCCAACGATTCGGCAGAGACCTGCTTGGCACTCCACTCTATGAACATTGCTGCCTCGCGCAGTAGGTCTGCAACTAGAGCATCGTAGCGCGAGTCTGTGACGCGGGAGGAAATGCGGGCTAAAGTAGAGGCTAGATTGCCCAATTGCCGAGACCGGTCGAGTCGTTCGTATCTCTGGCGCAGCTGTTGGCTACTCATTCTTTTACCTCCAGCAGTCGCCGTACGATGGTCTCGATCTGTAAACGCAACGCGGCGTCTTGAACCTCGAGAGCAAAGTTACCTTGCTGCGGACGGATATTGATCAGCGCCTCGAATCCAACTTGACGCTCAAGGGGATACCAATCTGCTCCCCAAATGTTGTTTTGCTCGCTGCTGTTCTCCAGCAATACCTCTTCACAGTCGGCATGCAACTCTCCGCCTCCGGCTAGGATGCCCCGCTGTACATCCACAGCTAACTTTATCAAGTTGCCATCGAAGGCTTCCCCCATTTGGGTCAGCTGTTCAGGAGTTGCTGAATCGCGTATTAGCAGGATCACGAGTCTTTCACTCTCCCATACTATCGGTTGCCATTATCTCTGGCCTCCGCGCGTGCCACTCCGTCGCCCGCTCGTAGGCGTGGGCCACGCGCAGCACCTGCTCCTCGCCCAGGGGCGGCCCCATGATCTGCAGGCCGATGGGCAGGCCGGCCGCATCAAAGCCGCAGGGCAGGCTCAGGCCGCAGTTGCCCGCCAGGTTCATCGAAAGGGTGAACACGTCCGAGAGATACATCTGCAGCGGGTCGTCCGCCTTCTCGCCGATGCGGAAAGCAGTGGTGGGGCTGGTGGGCGCGACGATCACGTCCACTTGCTCGAAAGCGGCGTCGAAATCGCCCTTGATCAGCGTGCGCACCTTTTGCGCCTTGAGGTAGTAGGCGTCGTAATAGCCAGCGGAGAGGGCGTAGGTGCCCAGCATGATGCGCCGCTTGACCTCCGCGCCGAACCCCTGGCCACGGGTGTCCTTGTAGGTCTGGATCAGGTCGCCGCTCTCGTCCACACGCAGGCCGTAGCGCACGCCGTCGTAGCGGGCTAGGTTGGCGCTGGCCTCGGCCGGGGCGATGAGGTAATAGACCGACAGCGCGTACTCGGTGTGCGGCAGGCTGACCTCGTGCATCTCGGCGCCCAGATCGGCCAGCACGTCCACCGCCGCGCGCGCGGCCGCCTCCACCTCCGGCTGCATGCCGTCGATAAAGTATTCCTGGGGCACGCCGACACGGGTCCCCGCCAATCCGTTGTTGTCCTGTAATCCGCTGTTATAATCGGGCGCTGGCGCGTCGATAGCGGTCGAATCGCGGGGGTCGTGCCCGGCGATGGCGCCCAGCAGCAGCGCCGCGTCGGTCACGTCCTTGGTCAGCGTGCCGACCTGGTCCAGCGACGAGGCGTAGGCGATCAGGCCGTAGCGGCTCACGCGGCCGTAGGTGGGCTTGAGGCCCACCACGCCGCACAGCCCCGCTGGCTGGCGCACGCTGCCGCCGGTGTCGGTGCCCAGCGCGCCCAAACATTCATCGGCAGCGACGGCGGCGGCGCTGCCCCCGCTCGATCCACCCGGCACGCGGGTTAGATCCCACGGGTTGTGGGTAGTGAAATAGGCCGAGTTCTCGGTGGACGAGCCCATGGCGAACTCGTCGGTGTTGGTCTTGCCCAGCAGCACCGCCCCGGCGGCCTTGAGCCGCGCCACGGCGGTGGCGTCGTAAGGCGGGACAAAGTTCTCCAGGATGCGCGAGCCGCAGGTGGTGGTGATGCCCTTGGTGCACAGCACGTCCTTGATCGCCAGGGGGATGCCCAGCAGTGGGCCGTTTTCCCCTTGGGATCGCCTTTCATCGGCGGCCTGGGCCTGCGCCAGCGCCGCCTCCGGTGTCAGCGTCAGGTAGGCCTTGACGTCGTTATCGACCGCGACGATGCGCTCCAGCATCGCCTCGGTCAGTTCGACCGCCGTGCACTCGCCCGCGGCCAGTCGCTCGCTCGCCTCGTGGATGGTCAGTTCGTAAAGCTTCACCGGGCCTCCTAGTCCAGCACCGCCGGCACCTCGAAACATCCGTCCTCGGCAGCGGGGGCGTTGGCCAGGATGTCCTCGCGGGGCGTGGGTGGCCGGGGCTCGTCCTCGCGCATCACGCTGTGCAGCGGCAGGACGGTCGCCGTGGGCGAGATGACCGCGGTGTCCAGTTCCTGCAGCTTCTCAAAGTAGGCCAGGATGGCCGAAAGTTGCTCCTGGTACAGCGCCTTTTCCTCGTCGCTCAGGGTCAATCTGGCCAACTCGGCGATGTGTTCGACGTCCGCACGACTCAGTTTCATCGCGTCTCCCTTCTGGCTAAGCAAATACATCAGCAGCGATGATTATAGCATCATCGAGAGCGGGGAGCAACCCAGATTTGTCGATGTGACTGTCTGCGCCAACCGTGTTATAATGGCATTCGGTATTTGAATACAAAGAGGTGACCTGTAAGTATGTTAAATCTATTGAGCCCGGATCGATTGATCGCGCTGTTGATCCTGTTTTTCACCAGCATGCCCGTGCACGAGTGGGCGCACGCCTGGACCGCTTACCAGCTTGGGGACGACACGGCCGCCCTGGCCGGGCGTATGACGCTCAACCCGCTGGCTCACTTGGATCTCTATGGGACGATCTCGTACCTGGTAGGGTTCATCGGGTGGGGAAAGCCGGTGCCCGTCAGCCCACATCGCCTGCGCGGCGACATGCGCGCCGCTATGGCATTGGTTGGTCTGGCCGGGCCGTTCTCGAACCTGATCATGGCCATGATCGCTGCGATTCCATTTCGCTTTGGGTTGTTGGCTGAGAGCAGCGAGCTCGTGCGGCAGGTTTTCTACTATTTGGTGATAATCAATCTGAGCTTGATGCTCTTCAACCTGATCCCCGTTCCACCGCTCGATGGTTCGCGCATCCTGGCCTGGTTGCTGCCCCGGCAGTTCACTTACGAGTTGGACCGGCTGGAGCGGTATGGCGGACTTGTGTTGATGTTCGTCGCGCTCTTTATCGCGCGGATGCCGTGGTTTTCCAGGGTGCTCTATTTCTTGTTCGATCTTTTGCGCGGATGACGCAGCGAATTCGCTACCGCGTGGGACAGTTCTTTCGGGCCTTGACCGCCCGGGTTTCAGATGAGGAGGTAAGACGAGCAACGCGCGCACTGACGCCCGAGGCGCAGGCGCTATTCCGCCGCCAGGCGGCCCAAGACCAGCGCCACGCGCTGGCTGTGTATCACGCACTGCGGCAGGCGGGACACGAGGACCCGCATCTGCTGACAGCGGCGCTGTTGCACGACGCGGGCAAGGCCGCGACCCGGCTTTCCGCCGTCCACCGGTCGATCATCGTGCTGCTGGGCCGTTTTGCTCCCGCCTTGCTGGCCCGCCTGAGCCGGGGAGAGCCTGGGGGGTGGAGACATCCCTTCGTCATCCACGCGCGACATGCAGAGATCGGCGCGCGCTGGGCCGAGGAGGCCGGCTGCTTGCCCCTCACCGTTGAACTCATCCGGCGGCACGAGGAGGAGCCGGCGGACGGGCTGACCGAAAAAGACCGACTGCTGGCCGCGTTGCAGGTGGCCGATGATGTGAATTGAGGATTTACCACCGGCACCAGAGTGAGCACAGTGACCAAGCCGTATCACATCCTGATGATCGCCTCCACCTCCTTCTTTTCCGATTACGGGGGGCATATACGCATCCTGGAGGAGGCGCGGGTGCTGCAAAAGCTGGGACACGCGGTGACGATCGTCACCTACTACCTGGGACGCGATCTGCCCGATCTGGAGATCGTGCGCACCCGCCCCACGCCCTGGCGCGCCGACTACGAGGTTGGGTCCTCGCTGCACAAGCTGGCCTTTGACGTCTTCCTGGGTTGGACGGGGCTGGAGACCGCCTTGCACCGGCGGTTCGACATCGTGCACGGCCACACACACGAGGCGGCCTTCATCGGCTATTTTCTGAGCCGCCTGCAGTGCGCGCCGTTGGTGCTGGACTTTCAGGGCAGCATGACGAGTGAGATGGTGGACCACAGTTTTCTCGACCCAAATGGGCCGTGGTATCGTTGGGTGCGGCTGCTGGAACTGCGCATTGACCAAATGGCCGACGTGATCATCACCAGCAGCCAGCACGGAGCGACCCTGCTGGAACGGGATTTCAACTGCGATGCCCACTGCGTCCATCCACTACCCGACTGCGTCAATCTGGACTTTTTTCACCCGGACATGCTGACGTCGGAGGAGATTGCAGCCCGCAAGACGGCGCTCGGTATCCCCCTCGACCGCCCCGTCGTGGTCTATCTGGGATTGCTAACGGACTATCAAGGCGCGGCGTTACTGCTGGAGGCAGCGCAGATTCTGGAGCAGCGAGACATGGACGCTCACTTTTTGATCATGGGATTTCCCAACGTCCCCCATTACGAGCAGTTGGCCGCCGATCTGGGCGTGGCCGACCGGGTCACCTTCACCGGCAAGGTGGTCTACGAGCAGGCCCCGGCCCATCTGGCGTTGGGTGACGTCGCCGTGGCGCCCAAGCTCTCTACCACCGAGGGCTGCGGCAAGATTTTGAACTATATGGCCATGAGGTTGCCTACTGTGGCCTTCGACCTGCCGGTCACCCGTGAGTACCTGGGGGCGCTGGGGGTGTACGCCAGGAGAGTGGGCAACCCGGTCGCGCTGGCCGACGCCATCGCTGGCCTGCTCGACGATCCCGCGCGACGGGCCGAGCTGGGGCAAAAGCTGCGGGAGCGGGTAGGGCGGCACTTTTCCTGGGAGCGAGCCGGACGGCATCTGCTCGGTATTTACGATGGCGTTCTGAAGCGCAAGGCGCGAAAGGCCTGATGTCGCATGGGAAGCGAGCCGTTTGTAAAATCGTTCGTCGACGTCATTGTTCTCTCACCGGTCAAGTCGACGGTGCCCGGCGCGGCGGCGCAGACCTTTACCTACCACGTGCCGGATGAACTGGAAGGCTGCTTGGATGTGGGCGCCCTCGTCGTCGTCCCCTTTGGCTCCCGGCGGCTCTACGGCGTCGTCGTCGGCCTCAGCGATGAATCTCCCGTTTCCGAGACCCGCCCGGTCGAGTCTCTGGCGGACGACGAGCCGGTCCTTACGCCGACCCAGGTCGCCTTGGCACGCTGGATGAGCCGCGAGTATCTGGCCCCGCTGTGGCGGTGCCTGGCGCTGATGCTGCCGCCGGGGGTGACGGGACGCACCGACGTACAGGTCGAGTTGACCCGGGAAGCCGAGGCGGGCGACGCCAGGACGGAGGCGCAGGAGCAACTGATCACCGTGCTGGGCGCAAAGGGTGCGCTGCGTGGGGGGCAACTGAATCGCCTGCTGCCGCGCAAGCAGTGGCAGCGTGCCGCTGATCAACTGGCCCGGCGGGGCGTGGTCGTCAAATCTTCCTTCTTGACCAAACCCCGCGTCCGTCCTCGCCAGGTGCGCACGGTGGAGTGGGTCGCCTCGGATGTAGACGTAGATGAGGCCCTGGACGGGTTACGCAGCGCGTGCTATCCCGCCATCGTCGAGTTCCTGCGCGCCGAGGGCGGCCCGGTGGACGTCGCTTGGGCCTATGCCGAGGCCGGTTGCCAGCGCTACCACCTGGACAAGCTGGCCGAGCGCGGCCTCGTCGCCTTTGACACCGAGGAGACCTGGCGCGACCCCCTGGCCGACGAGACCTTCGTCCCCGACAGCCCACCACCACTCACGTCCGATCAGCAAACCGTGTGGGATGAAATCCAATCTCAAATCTCCAATCTCAAATCTCCAATCTTTCTCCTCCACGGCATCACCGGCTCCGGCAAGACCGAGATCTACCTGCGGGCCGTGGCCGAGGTATTGGCGCAGGGTAAGCGGGCCATCGTCCTGGTGCCCGAGATCAGCCTGACGCCGCAGACGGTGCACCGCTTTGGCGCCCGCTTCGGCCAGCGCGTCGCTGTTTTCCACAGCGCGCTCACCGAGGGGCAGCGATACGACGTATGGCGGCAGATTCGCGCCGGGCTGAAGGACATCGTGGTCGGCCCGCGTTCGGCCCTTTTCGTCCCGCTCCCCCGGCTGGGGCTGGTCGTCTTGGACGAGGAGCACGACGCTAGCTACAAGCAGGAGGCCCCGCCGCCCCGCTACCACGCCCGCGACGCGGCGGTCGAGCTGGCCCGCCTGGCCGGCGCCCCCGTCATCCTGGGTTCGGCCACGCCCAGCCTGGTCTCTTACGTCCGCGCCCGGCGGGGCGAGTGGACGCTGCTGGAGATGGAGCGCCGCGTGATGGGACACGCCCGGCGCATCGCCGACCTACAGGCCCGCTACAATCTACCACGGACGCGCTTTATCCCCGTGCACGAAGATGCCGCCGAAGCGCGCTACATAGAGTTGCCGCCAGTGCAAGTCGTCGACCTGCGGGCCGAGCTGCGCGCCGGCAACCGCTCCATCTTTAGCCGCGCGCTGCAAGGGGCGATGGACGAGGCGCTGAGGCGAGGCGAGCAGGTGATCCTGTTCCTCAACCGGCGGGGGACGGCCACTTTCGTCCTGTGTCGCGACTGCGGCCACGTCATCCATTGCCCGCGCTGCGAGATGCCGCTGACTTATCACGGCCCGCGTGCGCGCCTGGTATGCCACCACTGCGATTACCGTCAGCCCCAGCCCGAGCGTTGCCCCCGGTGCGGCGGCGACCGCATCCGCTACTTTGGGCTGGGCACCGAGCGGGTGGAGCGCGAGGTGCACCGGCGCTGGCCCGAGGCGCGCACCCTGCGCTGGGATCGCGACACCGCCCGCAATCACGCCGCCCATGCCGCCATCCTGCACCTGTTCAGCACCGGCCTGGCCCACGTCCTCGTCGGCACGCAGATGATCGCCAAGGGACTTGATCTGCCGCTGGTCACCGTCGTCGGCGTCATCTCGGCCGATACCGCGCTCAACCTGCCCGATTTTCGCGCGGGCGAGCGCACGTTCCAGTTGCTGGCCCAGGTGGCCGGCCGGGCTGGGCGTGGGCTTTTGGGCGGGCGCGTCATCCTCCAGACTTACCATCCCGATCACTATGCCGTCGTCGCCGCTGCAGATCACGACTATGCCGCGTTTGCCGCTCGAGAGCTGGCCTTCCGCCGCGAGCAGGGCTATCCGCCCTACCGCCGTCTGGTCAAGCTGGTGTATGAGGACGCCAGTCCTTCCCGCGCCCAGGCCGAGGCGGAGGCGCTGGCCGAGATTCTGCGCAGCGCGCTGACCCGACGAGGCCTCCCTGCAACCGATCTGATAGGCCCCGCGCCCGCCTTCTTCGCTCGCCTGCGTGACCGCTATCGCTGGCAGTTGCTCCTGCGGCACGCCGAACCGGCCGAGTTTCTCCGCGCCGTTCAGATTCCCGCTGGTTGGCGGGTGGACGTGGACCCGGTGGGCGTGCTGTAGCGCGGGAATAGCGGGTACAAATTTGTGCTCTGTGTGGCTGTGGTGTATAATCAAGTATATTCACATTCGGCAGGAGGGAAGTCATGGTCAATCCATTAGCGTTTATCATCGAAGACCACGAAGACGCTGCCACCATCTTCTCTGAGGCGTTAAAGGCAGCCGACTTTGAGACGGAGATCATCCGGTCGGGCGACGTGGCCGTGAAGCGTCTGTCCGAGGCTGTGCCGGAGATGGTGATTTTGGATCTAAATCTTCCTCGGGTGTCGGGAACAGAGATTTTATCCAAAATACGCTCTGACGAACGTTTGGCGGATACGTGCGTCATCGTCGCCACTGCGCATCCGCAACTGGCCGACAGTGTTCAGGGAGAGGCGGACTTGGTGCTCCTCAAGCCGATTAGCTTTACCCAGTTGCGTAGCCTGGCTATACGTCTGGGCTCTGGCAATTCCTCCGAAGAGTAATTTCCATTTGGCCCTATTTACATGTCGCACGTAGGCAGCTGGCGCGGGGTGTGTGATTATCTGTTTGAGATATTGGCGTGTCTTCACGATCGGTGAGGTAGAGCGGTGCAAACCGGAAGAAGATGAAAGCTGATAACCAGAGTGTCTCTGAGCGGACTCGCCAACTGATCGAGTTTCTGGACAAGAACGAGGCTGTCCTCAAGGAGATCGATGAGGGGGTCGTCGTCTTTGATCTGGGTGGTAGAGCCGCTATCGCCAATCCCTCCGCCGCGCGTCTTTTGGAGCGGCCTGTGTGCGAGATTATGAGGTGTGACATAGGCGCGCTGGTTGGGAAAGAAGTAGAGGTCGATGGCCGGGAGCAAGTCCTCGAGCTACGTCGAGGCGACAAGGTGCTTTTAGTGAACTTGGTGCCTATCCACGATGCCTGGGGGCAGAGGATTTGTACTGTAGGTGTGTTTCACAATCTCGCGCAAGAAGTTGAGCTAGATCACGCGAGAAATGACTTTGTATCCCTCACTTCACACGAACTGCGCACGCCGCTCAGCGCTGTGCTGGGCTACATCGATATGCTAAAGGAGGACGTCTATGGCCCTCTTACCAGCCAGCAGCGTGGTGCCGTGGAACGTGCAGCGGTCAATACCAAGCAGTTGGTCAGTTTGATTAACAATCTCTTGGATCAGGCGCAGATACAAGCGGGGGGATTGACCCTCAATTACGTGCCCTTTTCACCTGTCCAGTTGGTCGACAGCGTGCAGATGACGTTGGCGGCACGGCGCCAAGGACTGAAGCTGACGACCAGCATCGCTGATGACGTACCCGCTATGCTTTATGGTGACTTTCAACGGCTGTGCCAGGTCGTGACCAACTTGCTCGACAGCATAGTCAAGTTTGCCGATAGTGGAACAGTCCACGTAGGAATCTACAAGCCTGACGCGCGTCACTGGGCAGTGAGAATATTGGATACCGGCCGCGGCATTCCGCCGGAGGCTCAACACGACATCTTTGTCCTGTTTCGACGGGCGGGTGGTCCAATGCAGCGGGAATACCAAGACACCAGATTGGGGTTGTCCATCGTACGACAACTGGTCGACCGGATGAAGGGGAAGGTCAAGCTGGAGAGTGAGGTTGGGGGGGGGACTAGGTTCACCGTCGTTCTGCCGCTTGCCCTGGAAGGTGTCGACGAAGGAGTGTCTTCGGGAGATGAAGGAGAGTCTATCGGAACGCGGGAGAGTTCTCTATGAGTGATCTATTTGCGCTAGTCGTTGAGGACCACGTCGATTCTGCGATCATATTTAGCGAGGCGGTGAGGAGAGCCGGATTTGATGTCGAGACCATTCGCGATGGTAAGGCAGCTCTTGAACGTCTTGACGCCGTGGAGCCGGATATCGTCATCTTGGACTTGAATCTGCCCCAGGTGTCGGGTATGGATATTCTGCGGCGGATTCGCTCCGACCCGCGCCTGGCCAAGACTCGCGTCGTCATCGTCACTGCTCATCCCGAAATGGCCAGAGACATCCAGGATCAGGCTGACCTGTTGCTCATCAAGCCCGTCGCCTTCAGCCAGATACGCAAGCTGGCCACGGATATCGGTTCCCTCGCAAAGTGATCCTTCACTTGTCCATGTTCTGCAACGCCGAGTACGCCGGACGCGGCGTCAGGTCAGGTTCGACCAGGCTGTAGCCGCTCATCTCATCCTCGGGCGATCTGCCGTAGCACAGGTTCCAAACGGTCAGCATCTCTACCCACGGCCAATCCCTCCTGACGCGCTGGAAAGCGCCGACGAGGTAATCTGCCTGCTCCTGCTCACTGACGGGAGGCTGCAGTTGCGAGTGCACTGTGTAGCCTAGTTCGGTGATCCAAACCGGCTTGGCAACCCCATACTCCAGCATCACATCCTGTAGATCGAGGATGCGGGCCAGGTTAAGCCCTCCGTGGGCGCCGCGTTCATCCTCGGGCGAGAGGCCGTAGCCATAGTCGTGGACGGCGAGCACGTCAAAGCAGCCGCCGGCCCCAGCGGCGACCATCCGACTCAGGAACTCGCGGTCGTCCATGGCGCGCGGGGAGAACTCGTTGGTCGGCGCGAGCCCGCCGCCCACGATCAGCGCCTGGGGGTCGATGGCGCGCACGCGGGCCTGGGCCAGGCACAGCAGGCTAACGTAATCCTCCGGGCGGGCCACCCATCCGTCGTACGACTCCCAGTGGTGCGGCAGGTCCCCTCCGGAACGGCTCCACTCGGCGGCCAGGTTGGGCTCGTTCCAGATGACGTAGCCCAGGACGTGGCCTTGGTATCGCTCTGCCACGGCGGCGACGAAATCGGCGTAGGCATGTGGGTCGAAGGGGAATCCACCGCGCGCGCATGCGTCCGGCACGGTGGCCCAATCGGGCGGCATGTCGAGCCGGACGACCAAGTCGAGCCCGTAGGCGCGGGCAGTGCGCACCATATTGTCCCCCGCCTCCCAATCGTAAAAGCCATGGCGCGGATTGAGATCACGCCAGGGAAAGACCTGCACGACCGTGTCAAAGCCGGCATCGGCGGCCAGCTCTGCCACCGTCTCGTCAAGGAACAGCGTGTGCACCGCGTGGCGGAAGGACATCTCCCGGCGGGGCGGCGGCGAGGAAAGATTGGGATCAAGTGGCTGGTGAACGACCTGCGCCGGTCGGGGCGGCAGGGGCGGGCAGCGCTCAGTCGTCGGCGTCGGCAGAGCCGTAGGCGATGGCATAGAGGACGTCGCAGACTTGGCGATACCCATGAACACGAGGACGAGCACACATGTCAGCACTTTCCAAGCGGCTTTATCCACGCCTCATTGACCTCCCTTCCACATCACCACACCCTCTGGCCCACCGATCCACAACCGCCCGCGACTATCCTGTGCCAGGGCAAGCACGTTGCACACGGCCAAGCCCTCTGGGTCGAACGTTTGCCAATCCCGTTCGCCCTCTGCTGTGGCGAGCCGGTACCTCAGCCCGCCGCAGGTCCACTCCCTGCTGGCGCCTGCCCAGAGGGTGCCTGCGTCGTCCACCATCAGCGCGCCGACGCTGGCGTACCAGGCGGGGGAAAGGTCCGTCCAACTGCCGTTGTAACGCTGCAGTGTCCCTTCAGGATGGGTCCCGGCCCACAGCTCGCCTGTTGGAGCAACAAAGGCCAGTGCGTTGACCCAGCCGTACTCGCTCAGGTTGCTGCCGTGCAAGGTAGTCCAATGACCGCTCTCGATCTCGCCGGAGGGACAAAGGATGCCGATGCCCGCCAGGTGCGCGGCGTAGATGCACCCGCGCGGGCCCTGGGTCAACGCCGTGATGGACGCGCTTTCCAGCCCGTCCTCGGGTGTGAACGCGCGCCAGGGCAAGGGATCTCCCGCTGGGGTCGACGGCATCGTCGTCCAGATGCCGTTCTCAGTGGTGCCCATCCACACCCGCCCACTCCTGTCGATCAGTAGCGCAGTCGGCGCGCTGGTCAGCATGTCCGGCATGGGCCACGCCTGTCGGTGCGTCCCGTCGAGGTGCACCAGCTCGCCGCGTCCGGCGACCCAGACGCCTGAGGGCCAGACACCGTATCTCGGGTCGGCGACGATGGCGTCGGTACCGCCCGTGGGCGAGGCGACTTCCTGCCAACCTTCGACCGGACGCGTAGCGTCCGCATCGTCGTACAGAAGCACGCTTGTGCCGTTCACGGCCCACACCCGGCCGGCCTCATCGCCCACCAGGCCGCGGACCTCGCCCGGGAACGGACCCGTGTCGAGGGAGGGTATCTCGAAATCGACGGAGAGCGGGTGAAAGGTGAACCTTGGGACACTTCCATCACCGACTTTGACGTGAACCAGCCCGTCCTCCACGGCCAACCAGACTCCACCGTGGGCGTGATCGGATGCCAGACCGCGCACATAGTAGGGAATTTCCTCCTGATGCGAGATGCCGTCCGTTTGATAGAGCAGCGTTGTGTTTTCCGAATATTTTCTCTTTACGCTCCAAACCTCGCCGCCATCCTCGGAGAACGCGACCAGCAGGTCAGTGTCATCGTCGGCAAACGAGGCTTCGATCTGCTGCGTCTGCTCACACTCGCCCGGCGTGGCGTACCTGTAGCGTCTAAGGCCTCCACTGGATGTATACTCCTCACCGGACAGGCTCTGCCAGATATCGCAGTTGCTTGGGCGCAGGGGGCATGCCTCTCCGTAGCAGTCCTCGATCTTTTCGGGCGCGGGCAGGGGCAGCTCACTGCTTTTGAAGCACACCTTGTACTCATCAAATCCACGGTGGTATTGCTTGAACATATCCATGCACAGGTCGCCCGCCTGGCTGAGGCCTATCGAGGTGACGTTGCTGCGGTCTTGATAGGCCATCTGCCATCCCTCGTTCGAGAGGTGCAAAAGGTGCCGGCCTGCGCCGACCCAGTACCCGCCCTCGCCATCCGGCAAGACAACCTGGAATGTGCTAGCCAAGGGCACGTCCGCTGCTTGCGTGAGCAGGTCGCACTGCCACGTCCTGAGGTTCAGGCGCGCCAGGCCGCGACTCGTCGAGAGCCACACGCTTTCGCTATCGGCGGCCGGACCAACGTCATAGATGTGGACGGAAAAGGAGCCGCGGGGAGTGTCGGCGTTGCGCCAGGTGCGGAAGGGCAGGGCGTTCCCTGGTTTCTCTCGACAGACGACCGAGGTGGGGAGACTGGAGACCGACGCGGTTGGCGTGGTCTCCGGCTGCGTGGGGACGGCGGTCTCTGATTCTGGACCGGTATAGTCTATCTTGGGCACCGGCATCTGTGTGCTGGACGCGCAGGCCAGGGCGCTGCCGATCAGGGCTATGAGAGCTAACGGAAGAGCCAGGTCCCTCTTCATCTTGTACCTCCAAGTGGCAAGGGTTCTCTGTCATTATGATGCCACACGCAGGTTACGGCAAGTTCACTGTGGGTTTACTGTTGAGTTACCGTTTACCCTCCCATACGGAAACGCCCGCCTCACCACGGGCGAGGGCGGGAAATGTTACACCAACAAAAAGAGCCAGTCGGACGACTGGCTCTCAAGGGAGGTGGTTGACCGTTGGGTCTACACCGCACTGCTCAACTTTGTCTTTCTCTCGACCTCCGCCCGGTGATCGCCCGCAGCGCCTTGGCGGCAGCCCAACGCACGTAGGCGCTTGGATCTTCCAAGGTCCGGGTCAGGGCAGAGACCGCCTCTATCGCCCTTGGCCCGATGCTGCCCAGCGCCTCTGCCGCGGCCCGGCGTACGTCCTCGCGCTTGTCCTGCTCCAGCGTCTGGATGAGGGCGGGGACGGCTGCTATAGCTCTGGGACCGATTTCCTCCAGGGCCATCGCAGCGGCCGTGCGCACCTGCCAATCGGCGTCCTGCAAAGCTTGGAGGGCTTCTGATACGGCTGGGTTGTACACGTAGATGACTGCGTTGTCTACAAAAGCTGTAGAGGTGTGGGGTGACCTATCTTCTCTCATCGCGCTCTCCTTGAGCTATTTTTCTAACACGAGGCGAGGCTGGGGCAAGACGCTCGCCTTTTTTGTGATATGTGCTCTTATATAGCATAACGCTAGAATGGCGAAAAAGCAATGCCTAAAACCCGATGCAACAGAATTTACAACAATTTTCGCCGTCAGAAGCCCGTAACGGCGCTCCCTAGAGCGGGTTTCACGTTCAATCGAGCCCTAGCATGTCCCACCAGGCTTGCCAGTGCTTGGGATTCTCGCCAAAGCTTTGTCCGGTGATTTTCTCCAGTGCTCTGGCGGCGTTCGCGCGTGCTGCCAGGTTCTCATTTTCCAGGGTCTGGATAAGGACAGGAATGGCCCTGGTCCCAATGTTCTCCATCGCTCGATCGATGGCCTGCTGCACGAAAAAGTTGGTACCGGTTGTGTTCATCAGGTCTCTGTGAGACGATTGGCTGGCGTCTTTTGCCAGATAGATATACTGAGTTTGCATTGTGATGAGCCTCCTTTGGCCAATAATAGCACAGTGCTGTCACAAGTCTGTACTAGAGATGTTGCAAATCTGTCACACTACCGCAGCACGAGTAATGACTTCTTGACGTGCGGCGATGGAAAATGGTTCCACTTACATCTATTATGACGAACGAGGAGCGGAAATGTTATACCAAAAAGGGCCAGCCGTGAGGCTGGCTTCAAATCGTTCGATCAGGAATCGGCAGCAAATTCGCGTGCTTCGATTGTAGGTCACCGCTTTTGCAAGGGGGAGGCAACCTTGTTACAGTCCTGTAACAGGAAAGAAGCCGACCTCAGGGCCGGCTCCAGGATTGTTCTTGTGGAAGAAGCGCTCGTTACTCTGCCAGGGGGTACGCACTCCAGATGCCGTCATCTACTATAGGTGTTCAGATAAGGTTTTTGACACTTGAGTCGCTTTTCACGCCTGCTGGCGGGCCGTTTTGTCAAAAACATTACCTGAAGGTCTATAGAATGTAGGTCATGCTATCGAGAGGGTCCCACAGCATGAGCCCGTGCTCGAAGGACTGCATCTCTCCGATGTAGCCCTGCTCGGAGGCCAGCGCCCAGCCGATCCTTGCGTCAGGGCCATCCAGTTCCTCCCGCCAGACCTTGCCAAAGCCGCGGATCGGCTCCAGCAGTCCATCGGGGGGCGTGAGGTCGTTGCTTTCCAGATCACCCTCGCGGAAGGTGTCCGTGTACGCTTGCCATGTGCCGCCGCTTTCGTCCGTGGCATGAGTCAGGACGTAGACGGTGTCATCCTCCAACTGGTCCACCCAGATCATGCGGCCGCGCTCGAAAGGCTGCGTCGCGCTCCACAGTTCTTGCACCTCGCCCGTGGCATAGCCCAGCGTTCCAGTGGGACCGCCGAGCTCGGCGCGCCAGATGGTGGCAAAACGCCCGATGGGGTTGATCCCTCCGCCGCCTGCCGATTCCTCCGCCTCCGTGGTAAAGCGCAGCATGATGGGTTCGTCCAGCGGCGTGCTGGCAGCAGTGTGGGCGGTCGTCGCCACCGTCAGCGTGTATGTCGTGGCCGGTTGCCAGTTGGCAAAGGGCACGATCGTCAGCGTCTGTCCCTTCCAACCGAAGGCCAGCCCTGTCTGCGGCGTGATTTGGGTGGCATCCTCGACCGACGCCCGATCCATGGCTTGAGCGAAGGTGATCGTCAGGTTGGCATCCAGCGGCACGTTCGTTGCCCCATCCTCTGGATACGCGGCGGCGACGCCCGCTATCTGATCGACCGGCTGCATCCGCTGTAGGATCACGTACACGCCGAAGGCCAGGGCCACGAGGGCCAGCGCGAAAGCGGCGGTCGCCAACCCTCTTCTCAGGCTCAAGCCGCGCGCTCCGCGCCAGGGAGAGGCGCTCAGCTTGCGTAGACGTGTCTCGAACCCTCTCGCCATCTCGGCCGGCACGCGCACGTTCGGCAGTTCGCGGACGTCCTGCCCCAGGGCGCGGTACTCGTCGAGCACGCGCCTGCACTCCGGGCAGGCAGCCAGGTGCGCTTCGACCTCGGCCAGCTGTGCAGGATCGAGTTCGCCATCGTGATAGGCGGAGAGCAACGGACGGATGCGCTTGCAGTTCACGGTTTCTCGCTCCTCGTTCGGGAAGCGCCCTGCAATCGAGCGCCGATCTTGCGGGCGCGCTCACGGGCGCGATACAGCGTCACCTTGACCGTCTCCAGCGAATCGCCGGTGATTTCGGCAATCTCTTTGTAAGAAAAACCCTCTCTCTCGCGCAGAAGCAGCAGCATGCGGTAGCGAGGCGGCATTTGCGCCAGCACCTGCTCGATCTCGGCCCGCTGCTCGCTCCGCAACACCTCTTCCTCTGGGTTGGGGCCGCCGCCGATGTTCAGGACGGACAGCAGACCCTCCAACGGTTGCCACTGGATCAGACGGCGGCGGCGTAGCACGTCTATGCAGGTGTTGGAAGCGATTCGATATAACCAGGCTCAGTAGATCCAAATTCTTGGTGTGCACATGTGCGTGTTGATGAAAATCACCTGCGAAACCGTCATTCTGAGCGTAGCGAAGAATCTCCGCCCTGCATTGGGAGACTCCTCGCTCCGCTCGGAGTGACGAAAATTGGATCTACTGAGGCTGATAGATTCAGCGGTTCTTCGCCGCGCAGCAGGGCCTGGTAGGCCTTTAGGAAACTCTCCTGGGTTAGGTCATTGGCCTCCTTGGCGTTCCCCACCAGCCGGTAGGCGTAGTTGTAGATGCGGGTGTGGTATTCGCGAAACACCTCTTCGAAGGCGGCGCTATCGCCCTCGCGGACGCGTTGAGCTAACAGGGCTTTGTCCATTATGACGATTCTAGCGGCAAAAAGTTACGCTTTGCGGGCGAGTACGTGGCGACATTCTAACGCGCCTTGCCCGTCTTGTCAAAACACCCCGTTACCAAACTTGCTTCACCGGCTACTAGATCATATAATGGGCGTGTTAGGCTGGGCCACCAGGTGAACCCTGTACACGCAGAGATGACGAGGCGAGATGGACGACGAAGAACTGCCGGTTCCCCGCATTCTGATCGTTGAGGATAATCCCGAGATGGCGGAGTTGATGCGCAACATGCTGTCGCCGGTGCGCTGTCAGATCCAAGAAGCGTGCTGCGGCGAGGAAGCGCTCGCTCTGCTGCGCCGGGAGGCGGAGGCCGGGCGCGAGATCGACCTGGTTCTGTTAGACATCATGATGCCGGAGATGGATGGGTACGAGGTGATCGCACGCCTCAAGGCCGATCTTCTGCTGCGCAAGACCTCGGTCATCATGACCACGGCCCTCGATTCGATCCACGACAAGACGCTGGGCCTGGGGATGGGGGCCGACGATTACATCACCAAGCCCTTCGACCCGCAGGAGCTTTTGGCGCGAATCGACGCCGTCATGCGCGTCCGGCGCAGCGAGCGGGCGTTGCTGCGCCGCAATCAGGAGCTGGCGGCCCTGATCGAGATCAACCGCGTGGTCACCTCCAGCCTCGACATGGACGAGGTCCTGGAGGCGACGATCAGGGGCATCCGCGAGATTCTCCGGGTCGAGGCCGGCTCCCTAGTGTTGGTGGACGAGGAGGCGGAGCGGCTGGTCTTTCGCACGACCTTTAGCCCTGAGCGTGGGTGGGCCTCCGGCCGGACGATTGAGCCGGGCGAGGGCATCGTCGGATACGTCGTCCAGACCGGCCAGCCCAAACTGGTCAACGACGTCGAACTCGATTCCCTTTTTCTGGTCGAGGTTGACGAGGAACCAGGGCTCACCGCCCGCGCGGTTCTCTGCGTGCCGCTGATCGTCCGCGGCCGGGTGATCGGCGCTATCGAGGTGATCAACAAGCTCGACGGGACGTTCACCAGCCAGGATCGGGAACTGCTTGAGGCGATGGCGGCCTCGGTCGCCGTGGCGGTGGAAAACGCGGGTCTGTACAGCGAGCTGGCTGACTTTGCGGAGGAATTGGAGCGCTCGCAGGCCCAGCTCGTGCAGGCGGAAAAGATGGCGGCCATCGGTCGCCTGGCGGCGTCCATCGCCCACGAGATCAACAACCCACTGCAGGCCATCCACAACACCCTGCACCTGAGCCTGCACGAGAACCTGGAGGACGACAAACGGCTGCAGTACACGGGCATGGCCCAGACCGAGGTGCAGCGGCTGATCGAGATCGTGCAGCGCATGCTGGACTTTTACCGGCCCTCGCGCGGTGGCGCGCAGCCCACTGACGTCAACAGCATCGTGGAGAACGTGTTGGCCCTGGCCCAGAAGCGGCTGGAGCACGGCGGCGTCCGCGTGCACACGCACCTGAGCCCTGACCTGCCGCCTGTGCCCATCGTGGCCGACCAGATCACCCAGGTGTTTTTGAACGTCGTCATCAACGCCATCGAGGCCATGCCCTCGGGCGGTGATCTGGACCTGGAGACGGCTCTCTCGGAGGACGGCAGGTGGATGCTGATACGTTTCCACGATACCGGCGCAGGCATGTCGCCTGAGCAGGTCGCCAACTTGTTCGAGCCCTTCTACACGACCAAGGCCGATGGCACCGGGCTGGGATTGGCCATCAGTTACGGGATCATCGAGCGGCACGGTGGGGAGATCGATGTGTCGAGTCAACCGGGGCAGGGGACGACCTTTGTCGTAAAATTGCCCATGCGCCCGGCAAGGGCGTAACACGCCAATGTGGGACAAAATGGCATTTTGTCCTACTCCTGGAAAGGATGGAGACGATTATGGCGGAACAAGCGGCACGCATCTTAGTGGTGGATGACGAGGCCACGGCGCGCGTCTCGCTGGCAGAGATATTGCGGTTGGAGGGCTATCAGGTCGCCACGGCCGCCAGCGGGGAGGAGGCGTTGAGCCTGTTGGACAAGAGCGACCCTTTTGACCTGATGGTGCTCGATATCAAGATGCCCGGCATGAGCGGGCTTGAGGTGACCGAGTTAGTGCAGGAGAGATACCCCGGCGTCGTCATCATCCTGCTGACCGCTTTTGGGGCGCTGGAGACGGCGATCGAGGCCATCCGGCAGGGGGCAAGTGATTACCTGCTCAAGCCCGCCTCTGTCCCCGAGATCCTGGAGAGCGTGCGCAATGGTCTGGTGAAGCATCGGCAGACGCAGAGACGGCAGCATCTGGTCGGCCAGTTGCAGCAGACGCTTTCCGAGTTGGCCGAGGTCGAGGGGGCAGCGGCGGTCGAGGAGGCGGCATCTCAACCCAGCCGCTTTATCCAGGTTCGTGACGTCGTCATCGACCGGCAGAAGCACATCGTCACACAAGAGGGCAAGTCGCTGGACCTGACCCCCACCGAGTTCAAGATACTCGCTTGTCTACTGGAGACGCCGGATCGGGTGTGGAGCCCGCAGGATTTGGTGCGGCAAGCGCAGGGGTACGAGACCGACGCCTGGGGCGCGCGGGCCATCATCCGCGTGCACATCCGCCGCCTGCGCAAAAAGATGGAGGCCGATCCCTCCGATCCAACGTACATCCTCAATATGCGCGGCGTTGGGTACGTGTTCTCCAGCGGCGAATCTGGCAAAAAAGACAGCGATAGCTCATAGACCATCTTCCAGGCGCATAATTATCGGCGTGCTAATCCAACTGATGCCGCACAGGAAGCGTACTGTCCCACCCACGATAAACAGCGGGCGTACACCAAACACATCGGCCATAGGGCCGCTGACCAGCAATCCCAAAGGGACGACAATTTTCTCAAGCCCCTCTTCAAGGAAAAGACTCTACCCTGCATATCTGATGGGACATATGATTGCAGGAATGCCCCGATGCCCAGGCAGCCTCCCAATGCCAGCCAATAACCGTTTCCAGGGGCGGCACCTATGGCAAACATGCTCAGGCCGTAACCAAACAAGCCGATCAAGGCGGTCACTAGCCGCCGCTTGAAGCCGCCCCACGTGCTCAGAGCAAGCCCGCCCAATACATAACCGAACCCGTATGCAGAGTGAAGCCACCCGAGCTCCAAGGCTCTGCCATCGAATTGCCTGGTCACCAGTAGAGGGAGCATCGTGAATGGAGCCACTGTCACGAGACGCCTCAATGCATCGGTAGCCACCATAAGAAACAAGCCACACTGGCTTGAAAAGTAGCGCGCTCCCTCTACGAGACCACGAATGAACGGCGCTCGATTTTCAAGTACTGCCTCCGGCTGTGGGATGCGCACGAGAAGTAGCGTGACGATGGCAGCCGACGCCGTTACGACATCGATCGCTAGAATGCCCTGTATGGGCAAAACGCTCATCAGCCACGCAGCCAGGGGAGAGGCCACGATATAAATCACGCCACCGTGATCGGATGTTTTCCGGCCTTTCCCCATAAAACAAGCGAGTGAAGACTCCTTCGATGATGTCCCTCGCGTGTAAATTCCGAGACATCGACGGGCAGGATGCCTTGCTCACGACGTTAACCAAACCGTAACCCCTTCGCAACCTGCACGCCCGGCGTTGTGTGGTATGCTGTTAGCACCTGCTACAAAATCGCTGTAGCTGTGGGGCGGGCAATCTGGTGCCACAGAGCTGGATTGTGAAGCAGTAGGCAGCGGAGGGTTTGCTCCATGACAGTTTGGCTTGACAAGGTCAAGAGGTGCGTAGGTTGGGATGCGGTCGACCGGGACCGTGTTTGCAAGCTGTACGCTCGCCTGGACTCTGACCTGCACGGGGTGATCCAGGCCATTGGCAGTTGCGTGGTGCAGTTCAAGGGCACACAGTCGCTGATGACCAACGCGCGCTTTGTGCAGCGCTTACATGGCGTGCTGCGCGAGTGGTTGACGGGGCCGCTTAGCGGGGAGTTCGACGAGGCGTATGCTCAGGCGCGCTGGACGCTCGTGTGCAAGTTGACGGAGGTCGATCTGACCTTTGGGGACATCATCCTCATGCAGGGGCTGGCACGGGAGCAGTTGCTAGAATTGACCCAGGCGCGTTTGGGCGTGGGTGCCGATGAGCTTTCAGCCACGATGCATGCCCTGGACAAGGCGCTGCGCCTGGATATGGCATTGATCTACGGCGGCTATACCCAGGTTCGCGACACCGAGATCGAACGCGCGACGTTGGACCGGTTCCTGGCGATCACGGGGTTCAGCCGCACGCTGTACGAGAACTTGGCCGAGGCTCGGGAGTGGAGCGAGGTGAGTTTGCAGAGCGGTGTGCGTTGATCCGTCCGCATATCGCGTGGTCGTGAGGCCGAGCTTGAACAGCTCGGCCTTTTTGCTGCCGATCCTCCAATTTGGCTCATTGAAGGAACAGCCGCTCGATGGCGTAGCGCAAGATGTCCGCGAACGGCTCGCTGCTGTTGACCGCCACGACCAGCGTAAGCGCCGCCAGCACGACCCACAACGCCGGGAGATAAAAGATCAAACGGATTGCTGTTCCTATCCTACGCATCGTGCACCTCCTCTTTTGCTTGCACAGAATGCTTCTGGTTTCTACTTGTTACATGCACCTGGAGGCGATTTTGTTCATTCTTAGCATAGCACAGGCGTATGGAGATTGTGTGGCGATGAAGCGAGGGTTTTGCGGAGGTTGTGTGGAGCGGGGGTGTCTCAAAGGCTCAGGACGATGCTGATATCCCCGCCCGCCACCGGGCCGATTAGCGCCAGGACGACGATCACGGCGACGGCGATGAGGGTCACTGCCAGGAGCAGGGTCATTTTCCCGGTTGGCTGAGCAGGTTCTGCGTCTCGGTCGTTCGGCGCATCTGTATCTGGCAGAGCGTGTATATTTACTTCTGGGGGGCGCTTGTCTAATTCTACCATCGTCCCAGTTTAGCACAGACAAGTGTAGATTCTGTCACGCCCATGCGGAGGTTGTGTGGAGATTTTTAGAAACCTTCTGGGGAATGCTACAACTGCTCGATATCCAGCACCAGCACTACTTGCCCTGCGCCGGTCACGATGGCACCAAGGAGGTATGGTCGCCGGGTGCGGCGAGGCAGGGGCTTGATCACCGCTGTCTCTCGTCTAGCCACGTTATCAGCCAGCAGCCCGACCGGGCCGGCGGCGCGTCGGCACGCAACCACTACCCCCGCAGTTGATGGCGCCTCTCTTGGTACCTGGAGTCGCTCCTGCAGGTCGAGCGTCGGTAGATCGGCGATCTCGCCGGCTGGGCGGGCGCCGTCCACGGCTGCCTCCGGGATGGCGTAGGTCTCTGCTCCCACCCGCACCAGCACGACGTCCTCCAATGCCATCATCGCTGGGAGCCGCAGGCGCACAGTGGTGGATCGGCCCGGCTGTGACTCGATCTCCAGCCGCCCGCGCAGCGATTCCACCCCTTGGCGCACCGCGTTCAGCCCGATCCCGCGTCCGGCGACCCGGTCGACGCCGCTGCGGGTGGAAAAGCCGGGGTGGGCCAGGAACGTCCACAGGTTGGCGTCCGCCATCGTCGCCGCCTCCTCTTCCGAGCACAGCCCCAGCGCGACTGCCTGGGTTGCGATCCGCTGCCGGTCCAGCCCGTGCCCATCGTCGGTCACCTCGATCACCACGCCGTCGCCCGCCTGGCGCGCGGCGAGTTGAATCGTGCCCATGGGAGGTTTGCCTGCCGCTTCCCGTTCCTCCGGCGGCTCGATGCCGTGGGCCAACGCGTTGCGCAGCAGGTGCACTACCAGCTCGCGCACCGGGTCGAGGGCCGAGCGGTCGATCTCGGTTCCGGCCCCTTCGATCACCAGGCTCGCCTGGTATCCCGCGCTTTCGGCTAGGTCACGCACTAGCCGCTCGAACCCGTCAAAGGCCCGACCCACGGGCAGCAAGCGGGTTTCGAGGACGGTGTTGTGTAGTTCGTGCAGCAGCCGTCGCTGGCGGGCCAGGTGGCGCTCCAGCATCTCTCGCGGGGCCTGGGCCAGCTCGCTGTGGGCGAGACGCAGTTCCTCGACCAGCTCCAGCAGGCTATCCAGGTGGCGCACCGATGCGGCGATCTGCGATGGTTGGGCCCTGAGTGGACGAGGGCTATCGCTCCCTACACCTTCCCGGGGGCGGGCGGGGGTGGGGGTTGGCGCTTCGCCCAATGCTTGGATGGCGGGAATCGGCGGCCCGCTTTGCCCTGCCGCCTCCGCGACCGAGGCGACCATCGCGCTCAACACGTCCAGGCCGCGCAGTAACAACACAGGGGAGGGTGGAGATGACGTGTCGGCCAGCGCATCCTCCAGCGCGTGGGCGGTCGCCGCCAGCATCTCCAGTCCTACCAGACCGGCGTTGCCCTTGAGGGTGTGCAGTGCCCGGCGCGCCTCGTCCAGCGCCGCCCGGTCGGCCGAGTTGCGTTCGAGGGCCAGCAGGCTGTCGCTCAACGCCGCCAGCCTGCGGCGGGCATCCTGCACGAACGTGACGCGGCGGCGCGCCAGGCGATCGGCCTCATCGCCCATTCAGCATCTGCTCCAGGTTCAACGGCTGCGCGGCGGACTCGACGAGGTGCAGCACCTCGTCCACTGCCAACGCGACTAACTCCCCCTGCGCCTCGGTTACCACCAGGGTGCAGCGGTCGATGGGGGGATCGGCACATCCCAGTCGCTCTCCCAGTGCGATCACGGGCAACACCTGGGCGCGCCAGGCGACCAGGCCACACACCAGCGGAGGCGGGTCGGGCAGGCGCGTCACGGGTCGGGGCGCCAGGATTTGGTGCACCGTTTCAGCCGCAAGTGCATACTCGGATGAACCGAGGCGGAAGATGACGAGCTCGTCCATAGGTCGTGATTCGTAAAACGTGATGCGTAAAGCGTAAATGCTTGGTATGCAAGTCCTTACGTTTTACTTCCGCTGCGTGATGAAACGCGCCGACAAATCCTCCAACTGCCCCGCCATCCCCGCCAGTCCTTGCGCGGCAGTGGCCAGTTCGGCGATGGCGTCCACCTGCTCGGCCACGGCGGTTGATACTCGCTCTGCGATCTGGGCGTGGGTGTCGCTCACCGACATAGCCTGATCGACGATGCCCGCTAGGCGCGCGGTTTCCTGCTCCTGCTGGCGCGCCGCTTCGACGGTTTGACCGGCAAAGTCGGCCGTCTGGGTGACCGCCTCCTGCACATCGTCCACCGCCTGGCCCACGCTCTCCATCTCGGCCTGTGTGCGGGCGCTAAAGCGGGCTACCTCGCCGGCAGAGCGGGCAGAGCGCTCGGCCAGGGCGCGCATCTCGTCAGCCACCGCCGCAAAGCCTCGTCCGGCTTCCCCTGCCCGGCGGGCCTCGATGGCCGCGTTGAGCGATAGCATGTGGGTCTCCTGAGCGAACTGTTCGATGACGGCGGTGATGGATTGGATCTCTTCCGCTTCCTCGTCCAGCACCGCCATGGTGCGGGCCGAGCCCTCCAGCTTGGCCTGCGCCTCCCGCGCTGCCTGGCCCACCTCGCCCGCCTGCTGCGCGCTTTGCCGCAGCGCGGCGGCTAGACCCGTGGCCACTTCTGATGCGGCGCGCATCTGTTCGCGCTGCGCCTCGGCTCCCTGGGCGATGTGCTCCATCTGCGCCAGCGTGCCCCGCGCCAGTTCGCTCAGGTTGGTCGCCGACGCAGAGAGCCGGTCGGCGGAACCGATCAAAGCGCCGGAGGTCTCGCGCATGCGCTCGATGGCCTGGGCCAGGCTGCCCGTCATCTGACGGAAGGAGGCAGCCAGCGCGCCGATCTCGTCGGAGGTGGGCGTCTCGGGTACAGCGGTCAGGTCGCCGCTGCCCAGCCGTCGGGCGGCCTCGGTGAGTCGCTCCAAGGGCGCGGTGATGTAGCGCCGCCCCAGCGCCAGCCCCGTCGCTGCGCCGATAAAGATGAGCAGGCCCCCCGATATGGCCACGATCCGGTAGCCGTTCAGAAAAAAGGCCTCGTACTGCCCGGCGGCTATTTTGACCCGCTCGTTGGCGTTTTCGTATATCGTGTCGATGGCTTTCACGAGATCGTCGAGCGCTGCGTCGGCCTGGCTTGCGTAGGTCTGCGGGGAGCCCGCTTCGCCCGAATAGTAGAGCATCCCATCCAGTAGGACCGCGTAGGTCTGATATTCGGCGGAGAAGGCATCCTGTTCTGCATCTTCCATCGATTCCAGCAAGATGTCTTTGTAACGTTCTGCCCGTTCGCGGGCTTTTTCCGCCTGAGATCGATAGGTCGAGTCACCGCTGGCGAGGTAGCGACCTGCGGCCCAGCGTGTCTCTAGCAGGTTAGACTGCATGTGCGCGGCGACCAACTTTTCACCGACGCCGTCGATGATATCTTCAAAGTTGATGTAGAGCTGTCTGGCGTAGAAATAGAGACTCATCAGCAGCAGCGCGCTGGTGAGCAGCACCATGATCGAAAAGCCCAGCGTCAGTGGCGTAACGACACTGCTTTTGCGCATATCGTTTACTCCTCTCGATGGATCATGCGGCGAACCGATAGCCCATACCTCGCACGGTGAGGATCAGATCCTCGTCGGGATAGCACTGGCGCAGCTTGCGCCGCAGATGTTGGATGTGTGTGTCGACCACACGCGCGTTGCCGTACCAATCGTATCCCCATACCTTGTTGAGCAGCGTCTCCCGGTCGAGCGTCTGCCCGGGATTGGCGATCAGCAAGTGTAGCAGGTCGAACTCGGTAGGGGTCAGGTCAAGGGGCGTGCCCGCGCACTGAGCTTGGTGGCGGGCCAGATCGAGCGCGATTGGCCCGGCACGCAGCACATCCGTCGGCGCTTCGGCGCGGGCGACCCGCCGCAGCAAAGCGCGCACGCGCGCCAGGAGCTCCCGCTCGCCAAAGGGCTTGACCAGGTAGTCGTCAGCCCCCAATTCCAGCCCCACCACCTTGTCCGCCTCCTCCGCCCGCGCCGTCAGCATCAGGATCGGCAGGTGAGCGGTGTTGGGATCGGTGCGCAGGCGGCGGCAGGCCTCGTAGCCATCGACGCCGGGCATCATCACGTCCAGGATCGTCAGGTCGGGCATTTGCTGCTCCAGGGCCTTTGGAATGTCAGCGCCGTCCTCGATCCACGCGACGTGGAACCCAAAGGGCTCCAGTGCGTCCCGCACCGCGTCAGCGACGACGGGGCTGTCGTCTACAAGTAGGATGTGTTTTCCGCTCGAATCGCTCATCTCGCTCCCTCCTTCTACGGAACGACAAAATCCGGTCCGTCTATCTCTGCGATGCACGCGCTGTCCGGCTCGGCGGTTGGGTCGTCGAGGAACACCAGGATGATGTGCTGCGCGCAGTTCCTCGCCCCGCCTGTACTCGGAGCATGTCCCTTGCCGGGGAACTCAAAGTAGTAACTGGCGCTCAGGGTCTCGGTGACGCGCCGGCCAAACAGCGGCGGCGTGGTGGAATCATATTCGCCGGCCAGGACCAGCGTCGGGATGTCGCTGACCAGGGACCTGCCGTGGCGTGGGTCGAACGGCTCAGCGCCCCACGTTTGGCATATCTCGACCACCTCCTCGCCGCTGAGGGACAGCAGGCTCAGGGCTTCGGTCAAGTGAAAGTCGGCGATCAGGTCGTCGAGCGCGGCCGGCGCGGTGGCGAACGCGTGATCGTGGCACTCTACCGAGATCATCATGCCGAGGCTGATGTCCTCGTACGTCAACAGCGGGGCGGCCATTCCGTAGACGATGGATTCATAGTTCCCATCGCGGGCCTGGTAGATCGCCTGGGGAATGAGGGGGATGGTGTAGGACGAACTCAGGCCCCACACGGCTGCGGAGGCAAAGCGCGCGCCGTTCACCTCGATGGCGTAGCACTCCCCGGTGAACGGATCGGGGATTTCCACGATCAGAGGCTCGGCGTCCAGTTGCTCGACCAGGTCGTAGAACACCGTCTCCAGGTCTGGATAGGCGGCACTGCACGCCGGATCGGCGGCGCAGCCATCGAACAGCACCCCCAGCGCGGCGTCGCTCGAGACTTCCTCGTAGACGCTCACATCGATGGGCACCACCGAGTCCAGCACGGTGCTGCGCACGATCTCAGGATAGTCGCGCATCACCGCCTGCGCCAGCCGGGTGCCGTAGGAGATGCCGAACACGTTTACCCGCTCGTAGCCTAACACGGCGGCGATGTCCTTGACGTCGGCGGCGCTTTCGGCGCTGGTGTAGGCGGCCAGGTTCACCCCCTCGATCACCAGCCGGTCGCGGCACATCATCAGCGCGTCGGTGTAGCGCTCCGTCATCCCCTCTTCGGGGAAGCCTCTCATCATGTCTTGCATAAAGAGCAGTTTCAGTTCCCGGCAGTCGAGCTCCGGCTCAGAATGTCCCGTGCCGCGTTGGTCGAAAAAGACAAAGTCGCGCTCTGCCAGCACAGGCTTGACCAAGAGGCCGTAGAACCCGGCGCTCCACTCGAGCGAGCCCATGCCGGGGCCCCCTTGCAGGTAGATGACCGGATCGGGAGCGGGGTTATCGCTCGAACTGCGATAGACGGCCACGGCCAGCCGGATCGTGTCGCTGGGGTCGCCGTTGCGGTCCTCCGGCACGACGACATAGCCGCAATCGACCGTCGCACCCGCAGGCACGTCGAAGGGGCAGGCGCTGGGCTCTAAGGTGGGAGTATAGGGTGCCTCTGTCGGGACCGGCGTGGGCGTAGGCGTCGACGTTGGTGCCGGTTTTTCGGTGGGGGCAGGTGTGTCCGTCGGCGGGATCGGCGTGTCGGTGGCGATGAGCGTGTGCAGACTAGCGCAACCGAGGGTAGCCAAGATAAACGTGGCCACGAACGTGCCTCGCGTAAGCTCGTGTCCCTTCATCGACATCCTCCTACGCTGTGCTCCGAACCGCACCACTTTCCTGGCGCTATCTGACGATGGTTCGCACGTTGACGGTTGAACAGACTGACTCCTTGTTAATACAGATGTCGACGTCACCAGAGTAGTCTCCCGCTAGGAAGGCCACCGCAGAGAAGCGTACGACGAGG
>CAZKDJ010000031.1:0-29927 GCA_964551295.1 uncultured Anaerolineales bacterium
GGTGTAGGGTGCATCTGCTGACGTAGTCCGATCTGCAGGGGCCGGTCAACATCGGTGGGGAGCAACGTCACTGTGGAGGCATTGGTGCAGACGGTGATTGACGCCTCTGGCAAGGAGATCCACGTGCAGTATGTGGAGGGGCCGGTGGGGGTGCAGGTGCGGAACTTTAGCAAGGCGCGCATCCACTCGTTGGGGTGGGAGGCCAAGACCTCGCTGAGAGAAGGCCTCGCGCGCACGTATGCCTGGATCGAGGCGCAGGTGCAGGCACAGCGGGCGTGCGAGGGGTAAAAGCGAGAGCGCGTTTTGCAATCGCGGTCGGCCGGTAGTGTATCACGATACAGATGAATGGTTTGGATGTTCCACTGAATCCGGGAAGTGATCTTTTACATCTGATCCTGCGCGGACGCTGGGACTCGGCAGCGCTGGAGCAGGCCCACGCGCTGGCGGCGCGGAATGGCGTCGTGTGGGATGATTTTCTGCAGGCAGCTCGCGCCGGAGGTGTCGCTCCGTTGATTTACGAGACCGTTCGCGGGCGGCGTTTGCTTCCAGCGTCGGTTGAGGAAGCCATGCGCCTCGATTACTTTGGCGTGGCCAAGACCAACACACGCTGCTTTCACCGCCTTGAGCAGGTGCTGCGCTACATGGCGGATGTGGGGATAGACGTGATCCTTCTCAAGGGGGCGGCGCTGGCACAGGCGGTGTACGCCAACCTGGCCCTGCGCCCGATGTGCGATTTCGACCTGCTGGTGTACGAGGGTGACGTGGACAGGGCGCTGGGCGTGCTTGCCGGGTTGGGCTACGAGCGGCCCTACGGCGAGTTCCGCCCCGGCTTTATTCGCGCCTTTCGCAACCAGATTCTGGTGCGCAGGACCGACGACGATGAGGCGCGCCCGATCGAGATCCACTGGCGCTTGATCAGCCCACTCTACTACCAGCGGGCCATCCCGACCGGTTGGTTGTGGCGGACGGCGCAGCTTGAGAGGCTGGGGGACGTATCGGTGCGGATATTGAGCCCCGAGGCGCAGATATTACACCTGTGCGGGCACCTGTTGCAGCACGGCGGCTGTGAGCGGGCCAGTCTGAGACAGCTCTACGACCTGGCCGAGGTGGTCACTCTGTACCGGGAGCAGATCGAGCGGGACCGGGTGCTGGAACGGGCGCAAGCTTACGATCTGGTGTTGCCGTTACAGAAGGGGTTGAGCCGGGTCTGGGAGATGTGGCGTGTGCCAATCCCATCTGCTGTGCTGTAGCGACTGAGTAGCTTGCGCCCTTCGCCTGCCGAGGAGCGAGCGCACGCTTTGCTCATCGCCAGAGCGCCGGCGGCGCGGCGGATGTGGGCCGGCCTGACGAGCATCTCCGGCTGGGGGCTGAGGCTGCGTTATGCGTTGGGCAATCTCTTTCCGTCCGTGGACTATATGCAGGGGCAGTATCACATCCCGCACAAGCTCCTGGTGCCGCTGTATTATCCCTATCGCTGGCCGCGTGGGCTGCGGCGCGTGGGGTGATGAGAGGGTTCACTACCCGACATTTTGGGCAGCGACCCTCCCGCAGGTTTGAAAAACCGTCTCAATTGCGGGATCAAACCTCCTTACCGAGGCACGTAACGGCTCAAAATCGCGGCCTAACCTGCGGGAGGGTAGGACAATTTGGCATCGTCCTGAATTATGTGCTTATCATTAGCGCTCCAGCCGCGAGAGCCAAAGTGGACCAGGCACACAAGACCAGATTCACCAACTGCATCCACGGGATGCCGAGGAAGTTGGCTCCCGCTAACTCGAGTGGAGACAACCCAGCACGTAGAGCACCCTTTAGAAAGCGCCAACAATTGCGAGTGATGGCCCAGGCATTCACAGTAGCCAGCCCGCTCTTGGGACCGTGGAGAGTTTGCATGTTATCCTGTTTGCGGTTCAGGAATTCCCGTTATGGGAAAAAACGCCGGGCTGTAGCCGCGATTTCGCAATCGCGCAGGGTGTTTTTCGTGGCAAGATGCGCGCGATTTGGAAATCGCGGCTACAAAACGGGAATTGCTGTCCGGCAACCAGATGAAGTTGTCTATATACACAGTCCCTCCAGTTGGCAGGCTGCTTTCTGTCCAACTCGTCCCAAGAGGTTTTCTGTTTGAGGCGCTATCAGATGTCCTGCATCCTTGCCTCCTCCTTGATCGCCTTCAGGATCGCCGGCTTGTCCTCCAGGCCATATGGCGCCTGGTCCCCCGCCGACTCGTAGCGGTAAAAGACCACCCCCGTCACCGGCCGTTCGTAGCGGAAATAGTCGAGCGCCTCGCGCACCCAGGCCGCGTTGTCCGGCAGCCAGCCGTTCTCGCCCTTGATCTCTCTCAGGTACTGCGGGTTGATCTCGGTAACGTATACCGGCAGCGAGCGGAAGCGGCCGGGCGCGACGGCCAAGCTCGTCTCCACGGTGCGCAGGTGCAGGTACTGCCAGGTCAGGGGATTGTCCGAGAAGCGCACGCGCGAGTGCACCTCGTTCGCGTCGTTGGTCTGCGTCTTGGCGTGGAGGAACAGCGCGTCGGCCCCGGCGATGTGGTTCAGGATGGTCAGCCACCAGTCGCGGTTGTTCGAGCCGGGGCCAAAGTAGGGGTCCATGGGCGGCGGGCCGAGCTTGGCACGATTGCCCACCCTTTGCCAGACCTCGTTGTAGATCTGTGTGACGTACTGCGGCGACAGGGCGAACACGTCGTCCGTCCCAAAGCCCGGCCACTCACTGCGGTTGTTGGGCTCGTTGCCGACGTGAAAATAGTCCACACCCCTGGCCGCCATGATTGTCTCCACGACGGCGTCCACGAACGCGCTCCTGTCCTGCGGGCGCGGCAGCGTCCCTGTGCCGTCGGCATAGCCCCAGTTGAGGCGAGCGATGACGGTTAGACCTGCCTCCTGCAGGTGGCGGCAGTCGATGTAGACCGGCTCGCGCTGAACCACGTGATGCACCAGGCAGCACCCTCGCAGGCCCTGGCGGGCCATCCACTTCCCGCCCCGCTCGTCGTGCAGTCCGATCGCGACCTCGTGGGGTAGGGAAGTTGTTCCGTTGAGCTTGACGTGCGCTGCCCGGATGCCGGCGTAATCGGCGGGGAATTTTCGCTTGCGCGCGCCGTTCCACGTGTCGATGATCACCAAGGTCTCCCCCTCCACGTCCTCCAGGTAGACAAAGTGGCCGCCGTCTGCGCGCCTGAGGACGATCTCCCAGCCGGCCCGCAACAGGCGCTTTAACTCCCGCGCGGATCGCCGCTTGTTGTCCTTGAGGTGGTCGTCAAAGGCGGGGAACAGGGGCACGGCGGTCTCCCAGGTCATAAAGTTGTCGCTGTGGTAGCCGGTCCGGGCGGCCACCAGCAGCTTGTCCAGCAGCGGGGGCGTGACGGCGCGCTGGTAGACCTTGCGCAGGATGATCGCCAGACCGGTGAGAAAGCACCCAAAACCGCCGATGGTCTCCCCGCTGCCCGGGGTGTCGGGGTGCGCGCCGAAATCGTAGCCGGCCCAGCGCGGGTCGGTCTGGGCCAGGGCGATGTCCTCCTCCAGCGCGGGCAGGAGCTCGACCGCCATCTCCCACGGACTCTCCGTCTCAATAGTCTGGTATCTGGCGAGGTCGTCCCGCGCCTTTAGATTCCCGTTCCACTTTCCGGGATTGACGGCGATGATCTCGCCCACAACCGCGCCACCGACACCGTCTGCCGCGTGACCGAACGTCCACATCTGCTCGCAGGCGCCGATGGCGGCGGCGGCTCGCCAGTCGAGTCGCTCTACGTCGTCCTCGATCTGTGGCAGGAGCACATAGCTGTGTACATTGGCCTGCGTGCTCACACGGAGCCGATCTGGGGACTCGCTTCTTTTGACGTGCGCGGCTCTGATTCCCGCATAGTCGGCGGCGTTGGCCTCCTTACGCTCGCCGTCGGCGGCGTCGATGATGGTGAGCGTGTTCCCCTCGACGTTCTCCAGGTAGGCAAAGCGATCACCGTCCGCTTCCCGCAAGATGATTTCCCAATCGTCTCTGAGGAGTTGCTCCAATGTCTGGGCGGATCGGGGTGTGTTGTCCTTGATGGACCGGTCAAGGGCCGGGAACAGGGGGACGGTGTCCTCCCACGCCATAAAGTTGTCGTTGTGATAGGCAGCGCGGGCGGCCACCAGCAGTTTGTCCAGCACCGGCGGTGTGACCTCGCGGCGGTAGACCTTGCGCAACACGATGGCCAGGTTGGTCAGCAGGCCGCCGTAGTCGCCGATGCTCTCCTGGCCGGTGGGGGCATCACACCGCTCGCCAAAGTCATCGTCGGCCCACCGGGGATCGGACTGCGCCAGCCCGATGTCCCCCTGCAGTGGGGGCAGCAGCTTGAGCGCTACCTCCCACGGGCTGTCCGATTCGATCGCCCGGTAGCTGGCGCAGGGATAGCGCCCGGCGTACCAGGCCCCTGTGTCTCTATCCCGGGTCTTGGGGTTGATGGCCACGATCTCACAGCTCTCCGGCCCGACGTCGTCATCCTTTGCATGTCCCACCGCTCGCAACTGGCCCGAGGCGCCGATGGCGGCGGCGACGCGCCAGTCGAGCCGGAGAGCCGTGTCCTCAATCTGCGGCAGGAGTACCTGCGTGCGCGTGTAGGGTTCTCGCGACTGTACGTGGTCCGTCGGCTTTAGCGCGCCGTAGCTCGAGTTGGGCGGGCCGCCGGTTTCCTCCTTGGGATGTTGCGCCAGCTTCACGCCCAACTCGGTCGGCGTCGCGGCTTCGATGGGGACGTACTCGATGCCCGGATAGTAGGCCTTGAAAAAGCTGTGCAGGTCGCCGGGCCAAAGATGTGGGTTGACGGCGATCACGCGCCGCGCGTCCAGGTTGCCGATCCCGGCGTCGTCGGCGCTGCTGCCGACGGTGTAGCGCTCCTCATCCCACGTGGCCCGGATCGCTGCCCGCGTCCAGGCCGCGTCTGCGTCGGGCGGCAGCAACACGTAGGTGCGCGCGTACTGGACGCGCGGCTCGCCCCTGAAGCCGGATGGCGGCGTCTGTGGCGGGGCCGAAGTGAGCGTTTCCTTGGCCTCGAATCCGCTGTTTTTCACCAAGTTGTTTGGCATGGACCACTCCTGCTAGCCTTCCCCGTAGTGCGGCAGGCAACCGCAGGTTGCACGCTAACCGCTGGGTCGAATAGATAAATCCGCCCTACTGTGAGAGGGCGAGTATCACTTTGACGAGGTGAGCTTGATCACCTCTCCCTCTTGCCCTATCGTGACGCGCACCACGCGCGTCAGGCGTCCTCCATCCGGTAGCGGGATATTCTTCTGGAATGTCAGCACAAAGATCGATGCGTTGCCCGGGCCGCCTTTCCCGCGTGCGCCTTTCTCCGAGACGGCGGGCTCGGCGCCCGTCATCTCGGGGAACTCGGCGCACACGATCCTTTTCGCCTTGGCCACGTGCTCGGGCGCTAACTCAGACAAGGCCCACGCCCTCCACTCTGACCCGCCGGCGCGTGCGCATGAAGGCGGGCACCGCCAACTCGTCCCCCAGTATCTCTGCCAAAGCAAGCCGCTCCACATCCGACGATGTGATCTCTGCCTGCTGCGGGGAGACCGGCTCCGCCTGCGGTCGGGGCTGCCGGTTTTGAGGCTGAGCGACGGGCTTTGTGGTCCGCGTCGCGCCGGTGGCGATCAGCGTGATCTCGACCCGGCCTTCCATTCGCGGGTCGATGACGGTGCCGAACAGGACCTGGGCCCGCGGCTTGGCCGAGCGGGATATCATCTCCATGGCCTGGTCGACCTCCGCCAGCGTGACGTCCTCCCCGGCGGTGATATTGACCAGGATGCCCTCGGTGTCGCTGATCGAATCGATGTCCAGAAGCGGGTTCTTGAGCGCCGTCCTGACCGCCTCGAGGGCCTTGTGCTCCCCCTCGCCGCGGCCGATGGAGATGAGCGCCCCGCCCGAGCCCTTCAGGATGGCCCTGACGTCGGCAAAGTCCAGGTTGATCAGACCGGGTTGCGTCACCAGCTCGGAGATGCCCTGGATGACCTGGCGCAGCACTTCGTCGGCGATGCGGAAGGCGACGTCGAGGGAGATCCATTTGTTGACGATCTCGAGCAGGCGGTCGTTGGGCACGACGATCAGTGTGTCCACATAGTCGCCCAGGCACGCGATCCCCTCTTTAGCGATGTCCGCCCGGCGCGTGCCCTCGAAGGCGAAGGGCTCGGTGACCACGGCCACGGTCAGCGCTCCATCCTCGCGCGCGATCTGGGCGACGATGGGCGCTCCGCCGGTGCCCGTGCCGCCGCCCATCCCGGCCGCAATGAACACCATGTCGGCCCCGCGCAGGGCGGACCGAATCTGCTCCCGGCTTTTGAGGGCGGCCTCGGCGCCGATGGCCGGGTCCCCGCCGGTGCCCAGCGAGCGGGTCAGCTTGGCCCCCAGGTGGATCTTGTGCGGCGCTTCGGCGTGCGCGAGCGCCTGGGCGTCGCTGTTGATGGCGATAAAGTCGACGCCGTGGACGCCGAGTTGAATCATGCGGTCGATGGCGTTGCAGCCCGCTCCCCCGATACCAACGACTTTGATCACTGGCCCTTTCCAATTGACGGTTTCCATATCAGAACCTCCTTGTTCTCAAATCTCCAGGTGGGTCAGCCGTTCCGCCACGTTTGCTCCCTCCGCGATGGTCTGGTCGTTCACTGCCTGCCAGCGTTGTGGGCTCCATACCTCCAGGTGGGTGCACAGGCCGATCACGACCACCTCGTCCTCGATGCCCGCGTACCGGCGCAGGGTGGCGGGCAGGGGGATCTGCCCCTGCTGGTCCGGCGCGCACACCTGCGCCCCGGAGAACATCAAGCGGGCGAACGTCCGTCCGTCCCGGCTGGTGAGGGGCAGCTTGCCGTGCATTTTTGCGACCAGCTTTTGCCACTCCTCGGTCGGGTAGATGAACAGGCAGCGGTCTATGCCGCGCGTCAGGGTCAATCCCTCTCCCATCTCGGTCGAGAACTCGATGGGGATGGTCAGCCTTCCGCTGCTATCGGCGCTGCAGTGAAACTCGCCCAACAACATGGTTCCTCGTACCTCTCCGTAGGGCGGATTGTCAATCCGCCTTACTTGGACATCGCCAGCTTGATGATGCGGCCGCTCTCGTCGGCCGTTACCTTGATCACTTGGTGATGGGCCCAGTTATCCTCGCTGGGGATGTCCTTCTCCAGGATAAAGGCCCACTTCCCGGTGTGGTTCTTGGCCGCTTTGACCGCGCTGCACGATAGGCCGCAGTGCTGATCGCAGTTGCCGTTGTAAGCTGCCAGCGGGGCGGCCCGCACCTTGGCCTGGGCCATGTACGGGAGATCTGTTTCGACCTGCCGCTTGATCGTGGCGATGACCTCCTCGGACACGCATCCTTTCTGGAACGCTCTCTGCTTCTGGCAGATGAGGGGCGGACAGGCGATTTTGCCTACGCCGTTGGCGCCGCCGTTGGCGCCGGCCTGCCTCTGCTGTACGCGTCCCTGGGGCGCGACCGAGAGCGTGGGGTCTCCGTATAGCACAAAGCTGATCAGCGTCTTTTGATCCTCGCCATCCAGATAGCCCTGTCGCTCCTGCAGCTCTTTGGCCAGCCTGATCTTGGCCATCTTGAGCGCCTCGCCCACAGTTAGCCCCGCTTGTAGTCCTTCCCAAAAATGCCTGCTGACCAGGTCGGCCCCCACCAGCGGCGGCGCGATAGAGCCGTAGGATATCTTGGTCGAGCCGACCAGGGCCAGCGCCCGCGAGGCCAGGAACTGCAGGGCGATCGAACTTTCGGTGTCCTTGCCCAGGATGTTGGCCCCGTAGCAGGCCTCGGTAAAGACGACCGAGCTGGCGTGTTTCTCCGGACTCAGGTCCCGGGGGCGCAGGGCCACGGGGAAGAGCGGATAGTCCGCTGGGAACAGGGCGTCCGGTTGGCCGTACCAGTCCGCGCCGTCTTCGATGCCGTGCAGGTTAAAGTAGCTGAACTGCAAGCGCTCTGCGATGCCAAACTCCTCGTAGGCAAAGGGCGGCGACGTCCGCAACCGGCGGTTGTCGCCGATCACCTGGAACACGGTCCGTGAGGCTTTCCGCCAGACGCTGGCCGAGTATCCCAGGTTGTTTTCGTTTCCCTGGTTTGGTTCCTCTGACCACAGCCTGTTGAAGAGATCGCTCAACGTCCCTTTGGGAGTGACCGGCTCCCGATGTCCCGCGATGGCGGTCTGAAGCTGCGTGTGCAGGAACTCGACCCCTTCGCCTGCTCCGTCGGGCATCCGCCCCACCGCGCGCTCCGGGATCAGATAGTTGGCGTCCCGCGATGTGTACGGGTTATCGGAGGGGACGTTGGTGTCCTGGTCGTCGATGGGGTTGGGCAGCAGGTGGAAGGGGATGATCCCATTGCCGCCGACGATGAGCAGATACGCGATCTCCTGCCCGCGTTCGTTCAGGCGGGCGTCCAGGTTGTCGATCAGCGTTTTGACTTGCCACGGATTGGCCGGGTCGACCGGCTTTGTCCCGTAGGGGGCCAGGGAGGCCTCGTCGTCCACGTAGACGATGGCCGCTTGCAGGTTGGTGTGTGCCTCGACGGCCTGCTTGAGCTGGCGCAGGTCTTGATCCAGTTGCCTGAACCCCGACTGCCTGTATCTCCCGATCAGACCCCCTTTGCTGGACACGATCAGGTACAGGGGCGCATTCTTTTGCATCTTGGGCGATCGTCCGTTGCTTGCTGCGAGCGAGTCGATCAGGCGATCCAGTTCGCCTTGGATGTCCTCCGCCGCCTGGGCTGCCGCGCTGACCGGGCGCGCTTCGCCGACGGGCGTTGGGTAGAGCAACCGGGATTCGTTGAACACTGCCATCGTGTGGTATGCCTCCTAACTATCCGCGCGCTGCTGCTGCAGGAAGGACACGGCGCTGACCGCCGCCCACTGCTTGTAGGCGTCGGGGTCGCTGGGACACAGCTCGATCGCCTTGCGGAACATCGCCGCGCCTTCGGTATATTGCTTCAACTGCTTGTACACCACGCCGGCGTTGTAGTAATAACCCGCCTTGTCGGGGTCTCGCTTGGTGGCCTCCAGGTAGGCCTTGAGCGCCGCGTCGTATTGATCGCGCAGTTCGTACGATTGACCCAGCTCGTGGTAGCCGATCGCGTTCTCGGGCTGGAGCTTGATCATGCGCTTGAAGTGGGCGATGGCCTTGTCCAGGTGGCCGAGCTGTCGACACAGCCGGCCGATCTGGCCGTGATGCGCGGCCTTGTGCGGCGCGACCACGATCGCCTGTTCGTAGGCCTGCAGGGCCTCGTCGTATCGCTGCTGGGCCGCGTATACGTCCCCCAGTTGGCTGTACGCCTCCGTCATCTGTGGATCCAGCTCGATGGCGCGTTCCAGGCGCGCAATGGCCTGCTTGTGCTGGGCCATTTTCTTGCGGATCACGCCGAGCCTGTAATGGTAGGTGGCGTTGTCCGGGTCCAGGTCCAGGGCCTTTTGGTAGGCCTCCAGCGCCTTGGCCCACCGCTTTTCCGCGGCGTGTAGATTGCCCAGGTGTTCGTAGGCCGGGGTATAGTCGCCCGCCAGCGCGATGGCTGCGTTGAACTTGGCCAACGCGCCGTCGGCGTCGCCGGATGCAGCGGCCACGTTGCCTAGACTGAGCAGGTAGGCCGGTTCCCTGGGGGCCAGTTTGGCCGCTTTCTGATAGGCGGCCAGGGCCTGCTTGTGCTGTCCCTGCCGCCTCAGGGTATCGCCCAGGTCCGAGTGCCACTGGGGGTTGTTCGGCTGCATGTGGATCGCCTTTTGCAGCAGGATGGCGGCCTGTTTGTCGTTCCCCTTGGCGGCGTAGGCCAGCGCCGCGTTGTGCAGGTATTGGGGCTCCTCGGGTGCCAGCTCCGCGGCGTGCAGGTAGCGCTCCAATGCCAGGTGGCTGCGCCCTTGTCTCGTGTAGATATCTCCCAGGGTGTTGTGCCACAGGGCGACGCCCGGGTTCAGCTCCGTGGCTTTGCCGAGCGCGCTGGCGGCCTGGTGAGTCTTCCCGGCGTCGCGCAGCATCACCCCGAGTTGGTAGTGGTACAGCGCCTCCGTGGGGCCCAAGCGCACGGCTTTTTCCAGGGCGCTTATCGCCTCGGTAGTTTGCCCGGCCTGTTTGTGGCTCAGGGCTAATTCGTACTGGGTCTCGGCCGCGTCGGGAGCCAGGCTCTCTGCCACGCGCAGCTCGCGGATGCTGTCCTGGGGCCGTTCCATCAGCCGGTAGGCCGTCCCCAGTGCGCGGTGGTGGGAGGTCGTGCGCGGCGAGCCCTCCACGGCTTGCCGCAACTGGGCCAGGGCCTCGATGTGTTTGCCGTTCAGGGTCAGCAGTATCCCCAGTTCCGCGCGCGCCTCGAGCGAGTCCTCCCCCAGCGAGATGGCTCGCTTTAGAGCGGAGATCGCCTTCTCATAGTCCGCTACCGAGGGCGTTGGGGTAGGCACGCCGGCCTGCCACAGCGTCCACGCGTGCAGCCCGATCCGGCGACAGATGGCACCGAGCCGCAGCAGGTAGCGGCCCGTGTCGGGCGCCAGTTCTGCGGCCTGGGCGTACTCGGAGCGCGCCCGTTCAAAGTTGCCCTGTGCCTCATAGATGGCACCCAGTTGCCCGTGTATCTCTGCGTCTGATCCATCCAGGGCCAGCGCCTCGGTCAAGACGTCCGTCGCCTCGTCGTGCCGTCCCAGCCTGCATAGGGCTTTGCCCAAGGCCCGGAGGTAGGGCGGCTCGTCCGGCTCGAGCTCGGCCGCCTGCTGGTACTCGTCCAGCGCCTTTTCCCAGTGCCCACGGGCCTCGTAGATGGTGCCCAGCGCATAGCGGGCCTCGGCGTCGGCCCAATTTAGACAGATGGCCTTTCTCAGGGATTTGATCGCCCCGTCGTCGTCGCCCAACTTGTGGGATGTCAGGCCTGCGTCGCGATGATATGCCGCCTCTTCCGGTTGCAGAAGGGCGGCCTTCTCATAGGCGGCCAGGGCCTCGGCGTGCTGGCCCATCTGCTCGCGCGCTCGGCCCAGGGCGTGCCAGGTCTGGGCATCGCTCGGCTCCAGGGTCGTCGCCCGCTGTAGGGCCTTGGTGGCTTGTTGGGGCTGTCCCAGTTGATGGTGCATCAGGCTGACCTGGCGATGGTAGGCCGCGCGGTTGGGGTCGAGAGCTGCCGCCCGTTGATATTCGGCCAGCGCTTCTTGGTGGCGTCCTTGGTCTTGGTAGATGAGGCCTAGTTGGTGGTGTGCGCGAGGTTCGTTGGGATCCAATGTGATGGCCTTGTCCAGCGCGCGGATGGCCTGGCCTTGTTTGTCCAGCTCGCGCAGCGCCTCGGCCAGGCCCAGGTGGTAGGACGCTTGATCGGGCGCTAGGCCGATCGCTTGTTCGTATTCCAGCACGGCCTTTTGCTGCAGGTTCAGTGCCTGGTAGACCCGGCCCATCTCGTAATGAGCCTGGGCATCGTCGGGCTGGAGGTCGATAGCCGCCTGCAGGAATTCCAAAGCACTCTTGGGTTCGCCCAACTGACGCAGCAAGGCGCCCGCCTGGCGGTGGTAGGTGGGGTCGCCGGGGGCCAGCTCGGCGGCCTTCCGGTATTGGGCCAGGGCCTGCTCGTGCTCGCCCCGATCCTCGGCAATCTGGCCCAGTTGGGCCAGGATAGCGGCGTCGCCAGGGGCGAGCTCCAGGGCGCGCCGCGTCTCTGCCTGGGCCTCGTCTAGCCGCCCCAGGTGGTATGCGGCCAGGCCGGTCTTGGCGTGGTAGGCGGGCTGCCGCGGGTCGATGCGTGCGCTGTGCCGATGGGCTTCCAGGGCCTGCGTGTACCTGCCCAGCTTGGCGTATGCCTGGCCCAGATTGTAGTGCACCACCGGGTCGCGGGGCGCCAAATCGCGCGCTCGTTCCAGTAGTGCCAGCGCCTCTTCGTGACGGCCCAGCTTCTGGCACACGACGCCCACCCGCAGGCCGTGCTGCGCTGTTCTTGGCTCCAACTCGGCTGCCTTCCGGTAGGCAACCAGCGCCTTCTCGTAGGCTTTCTGCTTCTCATAGACCCGGCCCTGCTGGTGGTAGGCGTCGGCATAGTCGGGTTTCAACGCGACGGCGTGCTGGAGTGTCTCCAGGGCGCTGTCGTGGTCGTCGGTCTGCTCGTACGCTACGCCCAGGTCGCGATAGTAGTGAGCGCGTTCGGGCTCCAGGGCGCAGGCCAGGAGATAGGCGTCGAGGGCGCGCTTGGGCCGGCCCAGGGCCTCGTGGACTGTCCCCATCTGGTTGTGCGCGTCGGCGTGGCCGGGGGCCAGGGCGGCGGCCCGCCGCAGCGCGGCCAGCGCGTCGTCGTACTCGCCGAGGTGATACAGGGCGCGTCCCAGCGTGCAGTGGTACTCGGCCTCGTCGGGTTCGAGGGCCAGCGCCCGGCGGCATGCCTCCAGCGCCTCGGCGTGTTTCCCCTGCGCGTCCAGCGCCCGGGCCAGGTCGCCGTGCCACCCGGCCTGGTCGGGCGCCAGTGACACGGCGTGGCGCAGATAGCGGACGGCGTCGTCGATCCGTCCCCCGCGCAGGCAGCCTGCGCCAAGATGGTGGTTGTAGGCCGCGCTCTCCGGATCGAGCGTCACGGCCTGCTCGTATGCCTGGCAGGTCTCATCCCATTGCTCCATGCGCGCATAGATAGCGCCCAGTTCGTCGTGCCAGGCGGCCCGGTCGGGTTGCCGTGTAAGGGCTTGGCGTAGGTGGGCGGCGGCTCGTTCGTATTGCCCCTGCTTTGCCAACACGGCGCCGGCATCTCGATACAGTGATCCGTCATTGGGTGCCAATTCGACGGCCCGCTCGAGGGTGGCCAGCGCCTCGTTGTACCGCTGCTGCTTTTTATATGCGTGGGCGATTTCCTGGTGTATCGCGGCCTGATTGGGATTTTGTGCCTTTGCCTGCTTGAGCTTCTTCAGCGCCTCGACGTGACGTCCCAGCCGGTTTAGCGCGGCCCCGGATTGGTAGAGGTAGCTTGCCGTTTTGGGTTGCCTGCTCAGCGCCTGTTCGAACGCCTCTAAAGCCTTCGCGTAGTCGCCTTGCCGTTGTAGGGTCAGGCCCAGCTCGTTGTAGATCTCGGCATAGAGGCGGTCGGCCTCCTGGAGTGCGCTCTGTAGTTCAGCGATGGCCTCGCTATCCCGCTCCAGTTCCCGGTGGATGACGCCCAGGTTATGGTGCTGGACGACCTTGCCGGGCTGCCAGTCCTTGGCAGATGGTACAGCGTCGGGCGTCGGACGGCGATAGATGGGGGTCAGCGCGCCGTCAGGGTGTTCGGCGGCCAGGGCCTCGAAGGCGATCGCGGCGGCCACCTTTGCTCCCAGCTCCTTCAGCGCAACGCCCAGTTGGTAGATGGCGGTCCCGGGCAGGTGCGTCCTTACCAGGCGCTTGACCTGCTCCTGCAACTCTTGCGGCCATTCGTTGCCCGCCAGGCAGCGCGCGGTCAGGCGGATCGCCTCGTAGCCAGCTTGGACGTCCAGCAGCCGCCGGATTAACCCCAGGCGGTTGGACGTCAGGCCGTAGAGCTGGATGAGTGGGCCGGCCCATTTTTCCTGGACGAGTTGGCTCAGGTCGAGGCCTTTGTCCAGATCTCGATCGAGCGCCAGTGCGGCGAAAAGCTCCTGCACCAGCGAGTGGACGAAGCGCGCCCGCTTGCCGTCGTCCGTCAGGGTCAATATGCCGCTGTCCAGGCCGTCTTCGATGCGGCAGCCTGCCTCGGCGATGATCTCGGCACAGTTCTGACGTTCCATCGCGCGGGCCTGCACCTTCTGCAGGGCGAAGGCCAGGTTGACCAATCCGCGTCCCTTGACCTCCAGCCACTGCTCGACCTGGCTCGTCTCCGCCAGGTTCAGCGCGGCTCGCAGTCCCTCCTTGACGACGCTGCAGCGGCTCCACCAGGAAGCCGCGCCGTCGCCGGACGCGGCCAGCTTGGCGATGGCCTCGAGAAAGAGCGGTATGCGCGCCAGGTCCCACAGATCGCCGTCCTTTCTCAGGTCGCGGTTCAGCGCGGCTGCTGTCTCCTCCGGTGCGCGTTGGCGCAAAAAACGCCCGATCGCGCGGTCATCCAGCGCGAGGATGTGCAGGTCGGGGATGTGGCCCAGCCAGGGCCGGTGGACGGGCAGGTTCTGGGTGCGGCAGGCGATGATCACCTTGGCCGCGGGATGTTCCTGGACGCAGGCTCCCAGCCACGCCTTGAGCGTCTCCAAGTGGTGGATGTCCGAGATGCGGTCCAGGTTGTCCAGCAACAGGAACGGCGTCCGCTGGCTCAGGATGGCCTTGAGCGCGGCTCTGCTGGCCACGGGTTGATAGCGCCTCAGGGCATCCAGCAGCAGTCCGTCCAGTTCTTTGCCGTTCCGCAGCGGCGACAGATCGATGAGAAACGGAATAGGCGCTCCGTTGGTGGACGAGAGGGCTTCTTCGGCGCATCGCTGGGCCAGGCACTGTAGAAGTGTGGACTTGCCTGTCCCCAGATGGCCGTGGACCACCGCCTTGTCGAGCGCCTGTGCGGCTTCCAGCGCATCCTTCGGGCGCTTGTATGCCTCTGTCCGCACCTTGAGGTCCGCGTAGTGCGCGCTGATTTCGGCCAGGCACGTGTCATCCCGCAACCCCTGCAGGTACTGCCGCAGGAGTGATTGATCGGTGGCGTGGGGAGAGCGGGCTACTGGACTGCTGGTGTTGTTGTGCGCCCGATTCCTGACCATGGTTCCTCCTTAGACGGTCGAGAGCATCCAGAAAGCTGCCAGACAGAGCGTCACTCCCGATAGGCAAAGAAACACGCCGACGCCGACGGACGTGCGGACGAGCTGGTTGATGGCCGTGACCAGCCCGGCCATGGACTCGATGAGGGGGGCCACACCCACGTTGGTGATGGCCTTGCTGCTGATCCTGGCCGATTGGGTCGAGATGCTCTTTAGCACCTGCTGGTACCGCCGGGCTAGGATGGCCCACAGCCCGGCTATGCACGAGCTGATGCCGAGCACGAATAGACATGCGGCCATCGTGACTTTGAGGTTAATTATCGTCGCTTCCATCGTTTTTCACCTTTCGTTGGCAAGTGCCTGATCGGGTTCTGGAGGGCCACTGAGGGGCAGGCTGATGTAGAACGTGCTGCCCTCGTGCAGCTCGCTGTCCACCCACACCTTGCCTGCGTGCCGTTCGACGATCGACTTGACGATGGCCAGCCCCAGCCCGGTCCCCGATACGTCCGCCGTATCGCGTCGCTTGACGCGGTGGAATTTCTCGAACAGCCGGGTTTGATCTTCTGGTGCGATGCCGATGCCGGTATCGGCGACGCGGATCATCGCTTGCCCCCCCCGGCCATTGTCGCGCACCGATAGCCCCACCGTCACGATGCCCCCGCCGGGGGTGTACTTGATCGCGTTGTCTACCAGGTTGCTGACTGCCTGGCGCAGCAGCGACGCGTCGCCGATGACGAGGGGCGGATCGTCGATGGGTTCCAGTTGCAGGGTGATCTCGCTGGTGATCGCCTGCGCGCGCCTACTGTCTACCGCCTCGGTGAGAATCATTCCCAGGTGGCAGGGTTTGCGCTCCAATCCCACGCCAGTCTCGATGCGTCCCAGGTCGAGCAGGTCGCTGACCAGGTCGTTGATCTGGGCGACGCCGTAGAGGATCTTTTTAACGTACTCTTCCTGCTTGTCGTCGAGCTGGCTCATGGTCAGGAGCATGTTCGCATATCCGCGCATGAACATCAGCGGCGAGCGCAGGTCGTGTGAGACGGTCGACAAGAACTCGGATTTCATCTCGTCCAGTTCCTTGAGGCGGGTGATGTCGCGCATCACGGCCACGCGCCCGATCTTTTCGCCGCCTGGCCCAAGGATCATCGAGACGTTGGCGTACAGCATGCGACCACTGGGCAAGGGGATCTCCTCGGTCAGTGCTTTGCTTGGCACTTGGGATTCCGTCAGTGCCCGTAGCAGCGTGGCCGGCAGCCCGGTTTGGTCCACCGCCTGTCCCGTGACGGCTTCAGATGTGACGTCAAAGGCACGTTCGGCGGCCGGGTTGACCAGCAGGATGTGGTCCTCACGGTCGGTGACGATGACGGCGTCGGTGGTGCTGTGGAGGATCGCGGCCAGCCGTCGCCGCCCGCTCTCTGCCGACTGGAAGAGGTGGGCGTTCTGCGTCAGCATGGCCGCCTGGCTGGTCAGCGTGGATAGAACGGCTGTTTCCAGGTCCCCCAGGTGCTGTACCGCGTGGTATCCCACCCAGATCATCCCAAAAAGCTGGCCCTTTGTGCGCACGGGCAGGGCGACGACGGCCTTGACCGGGCCGTTGAGGATCTGCGGGTTGGCCAGGTTCTTGGCCCGGGCCAGGTTCTCTATGATTAAAGGTTGCGAGCGGCGCTTGATTGCCGTGGCCAGCGCTTGGTCCAGCGCTTCCACCTCCGCGTGATGTTCTCCCCTCGATATCCCCGTTTGGAGTTGGCCTTCTGGTGACAATAGAACGACGCGCGCGATCTGCGCACCGGTCGCCCGCAACGCGCCCTCGAGGATGTATGGCATACCCGCCGAAAGCTTCAGCGTTCCCGAGACCGCCTGGCCCACTGCGAGGAGCAGCGAGAGATCGTCGAGACGGTCCTTGAGCCGCACGCGCATGCCCTCGAAAGCGGTGCCCACCCGGCCTACCTCGTCCTCGCCGGATACGCGCACAGGTTGTGCCAGTTCCCCTTCAGCGATGCGGTCAGCAGCGCGGGCCAGTTGTTGCAGTGGATGGGTCAAGCGGTTGGTGATCAAGGTGATCAGGCCTACTGCAATGAGTCCGAACACGATCAGGAGGTTAAACAGCGGCGTGGCGGTGCGCCAAGCCTGTTCGAGCACGACTTTGTAGGGCAGCTCAATGACGACTGTCCAGGGATAGCCCTCTGTCCTGAGGTGGTAGACCAACAGGCGCTCGTTGGTCAAGGGATTGTGGCTTTCATAGACCTGACCGCGCGGCAGTGTGTCGACCAGCACGCGATTTTCATCGATGTGCCACTCGGTCAGTACCAGGTCGGGATCGGAGTGGGCGATGACGAGCTCGGATGAATCCACCAGGAACCCTTCGCCCTGGCCGCCGGCCCACTGCATGCTGCCCAGGATGCGATTGATGACCGGGTTGGTGTCCAGGTGCGTGCGTCCAATCAGCACGCTGGAGTGGGATTCGGCATCCGTGCTGTCAGCAGCCTCCACCGGTTCCAGGAACGATATAATGACTTGGTCTTGGCTCGAGCGGTGTGCTGGACTGGTCTGGGGCGCTCCGTCTTCGATCACGCGCTTCAGGAGTGTTTCTTCCCTGGACGTCAGCTGTATGTCTCCGGCCAGCGCGGAGGGATAGGCCGCTATGGATTGCCCGTCGGGATCGATCAATATCAGTTGATCGAAGAAAGCGCCTGCGCGCAGCTTGCTGCGGAGTAGGCCTTCCAGGTCCGCAGGATCGCTGTGCCAGAATCGTTCGTCGTTGGCAAATTCCCGCAGCAATCCCTGCCCAGTTTGGATAAAGTAGGGAATCCATTCGACGGCGTTGTTGGCGTCTCGCGTGATCTCGTCGATCGCTTGTTCTTGGGCCAGGTCGATGGTGGTCGACGCTACGGCATAGACCAGCACGATGGTCATGGCCGTCATCGATACGGTGAATAGGGCCACCAACCTGCGGCGCAAGCTGCGGCTATAGGGAGGTGGACGCCGCGCTATGTGGACGGGATTGGCATTTGGAAAGAAGAAATAGACCGCCTGGAGCAGGATCGCGGCCGTGAGGCTTTCCAACAACGCAGGTCCAAAGTTTGTCTCCATCAGCTTTAGCACGTACCCCAGCCCGGCCGCGCCCGAATCGGTCAGGTGGGTATAGGCAGAAAGCAGCAGCGGTGTTGAAAGCAGGCTCGCCACGATGGCCGCGACGAGTGGCTGTCGCCCTAGGCGTGATAGCGTCCCGCGATAGTCCTGGCGCAATAGGAATCCGACGAGAAAGCCAAAGCAGGCGAATCGGAAGGGTTCGACGATGCCGCTGATGGTTGTATCGACGCGCAGGACGCCGCAGACCAGCCCCACCAGCATCGCCGGCCCGGCGCCCAGCCACGCACCGGCGATAAAGATGGGCACAGCACCCAGCAGCGGTGTAAACGCCTGCGCGGGCTTTATGGGCGCATCGGTGGGCGGCAGGAGGCCGGGCTCGGTGAAATTCAGCACCAAAAAGTGGTTGGTGAGCACCGGCACCGCCAGCAGGACGACGAACAAGAGCAGCCGATTCCTGGCGCGCTTGAAATCCCGGCGGAAGCGGGCTAGAGGCAGCAGGGTCAAGAGCGCGTAGGCGGCTAGAAGTACATAGTCCCATTTTTCCAGTTCAACAAAGACCATTTGAAACCAAGGTTTCCAGGATTGGAATACCATAGCGATTCCCCTTTTAGTGGTTTTGACTCCTATATCTTTACTATGGCAAGAAACGTGCCAACATATCGTTACTGGGTGGAAGAGAAGGGCGCGCTTTGCCGGTCTATGCGCGTGGATTGGCTGTGCTGCACGAGTTGATGGATTGGGCCGAACCTCGTCGCGTCCCTCATATATGGCGGGTGTGTACCTAAAAAGTGCGATATATGGGGGTTGAAGTAGGCTGTGACAGCATTTGCGATCCGGGAGGATGGCACACGAATCGCTGCTGGGTTGTGGGGTCCAGTTCCCGAGCCGCTTGGCGGTGCTTTGCCCGCCGCAAGCCGGGTTCAGGCTGGGCAGCGGGTGGGGAAATTTCCCCAGCGTGAGGAAAACCGCCCAGCTTTGCTAAGACAGGCCGTACTTTTCCAGGCGGTAGCGCAGTTGGTCGCGCGAGATGGAGAGCATCTCGGCCGCCTCACTCTGGTTGCCGCCCGTTCTGGTCAGGGCCTCCTCAATCAAACGGCGCTCGAGCTGTGATACCATGTCTTCGAGGTCCACGCCTTGGGGGGGCAGGTCGGTGACCACCGTCCGTCCGCTGGGGGCGCCGGATGTGTCGCACAGTTCGGCGGGCAGGTGGGCCAATTGGATCTCGCGCCCGTCACACAGCACCATGCCGCGCTCGATGACGTTCCTCAGTTCGCGGATGTTGCCGGGCCAGTGATAGCGCCTCATGGGCTCTAGGGCCTCGTCCGATACCTTCTCGGTGTTCTTGCCCATGGCCCGGTTGAATTCGTCGATAAAGGCTGCGATAAAGAGTTCCATATCCTGCATACGCTCGCGCAAAGGAGGCAGGTCGATCACCACCACCTGCAGGCGGTAGTAGAGGTCCTCGCGAAACGTACCTTCCTTAACAGCGGTCCGCAGGTCGCGGTTGGTGGCGGCGATGAATCGGACGTCGACCTTGATGTCCGTCGTCCCGCCGACGCGGCGCAGTGTCTTGGTCTCGATCACGCGCAGGATCTTGACCTGGGTCTCGGGCTTCATCTCGCCGATTTCGTCGAGGAACAGCGTGCCCTTGTCCGCCACCTCCAGCAGCCCCTTCTTGCGTCGCTGGGCGCCGGTAAAGGCCCCTGCTTCAAAGCCGAACAGTTCGCTCTCCAGGAGATCGGCGGGGATGGCGGCGCAGTTGATCACGGTGAAGGGACTTTTCGCCCGCTGGCTCTGTTGGTGGATGGCGTTGGCGACGACCTCCTTGCCGGTGCCGCTTTTCCCCTGGATCAGGACGGTTGCGTTGCCTTGGGCCACCTTGGTGACCAGTTGTGCGATCTGGCGCATCTCTTTGCTTTGGCCCACGATCCAGCCGTGCACGTATGCTCCGGCCTGCTGGCGCAGCCGCTCGATCTCGCGCCGCATGGTCAGCTCCTCCAACGCCCGGTCGATGACGTGCTTTAGCTTGGATACATCGGAGGGTTTGTCGATGTAATCGTATGCTCCCAGTCGCATCGCCTCTACGGCGCTCTCAACCGCGCCGTACGCGGTGAGGAGAACGACTTGCACGTTGGGTTCCTCCTGCTTGATCTTGCGCAGGATCGAGATGCCGTCCTCGTCCGGCAGCATGAGATCGAGGAGCACGACGTCCACCGGTTTTGCCCGCAGGATGGCGTTTCCCTCGGCGCCCGTGGCGGCCAACAGCACCTCGTAGCCGTCTTCGCTGAGGATGTTGTCCAGGAAGGAGCGGATCATCTTGTCATCGTCGATCACCAGAACGGTAGCGGTCATTGCAGTCTCCTAGTTGTCGGTGGTTTGGGTCTTCCCGTTCGCTCCTGCTCGGGATAGCTGCCTGTTGCGGCGACGCACCGGCGATGGCGGGATGTCCAGCGCCTCGCGATACTTGGCCACCGTCCGCCGGGCGACGGGATACCCCTGCTGCGCCAGCAGTTCGGCCAACGCCCGGTCGCTTAGCGGCGTGTCCTCTTGGGCAATCAACTCCTTTAGCGCCCGTTTGGCCGGGATGGATTGGTCAAAGAACTTGGCCAGCGGCACGATCTTGCCATCGGGCAACTGGACGTGTTTGTCCGCTACCGCTCGACTGACCGTTGATTCGTGGACGTCCATGATCTCGGCCAACTGCGCGCGGGTGAGCGGTTTCAGATGTCTATCTCCGTGCGTCAAAAAGTCGCCCTGGTAATCGACCAGGCGACATACGACATCTTGGAGCGTCTGCCAGCGGTGTTCGACGCCCGTGATAAACAGGCGCGCCCGGGCATAGAACCCCTTCCACTCCTCGACGTCCTGTTGGGTGAACGCGACCTTGCCCGCCTTGCCGGTCTCGATCACCTCGAGAAACGACGGGCTGATGCGCAGCTTGTACGCGCGTGCCCTGGGCAATTCGACGTCATATCCGGATGTCTCGCCGCCATCCTGGATGACGACGTCGGGTTGGAGATAGACGGTGTCCTCCTGGGCCGGCGATTCCTGTGAGGTTTCCCAGTGGGCGTGGGCGGGGAACGGGTTGAGGTTGTCCCTGATGAATTCCAGAGCAGCCTGAACCTCGTCGACGGTTGTCCCTGCGGCCTGGGCGACCTTGGCGAGGGGTTGTCCGCTCAGAGTCTCCCAATGTTCGCTGATGAGCGCCTGCGCCAGGGGTTGCTCGATCCCCTGGCTGCGCAGGTGCTCGATCTGGATCAGCAGACATTCTCGCGCGTCTCGGGCGGCGATGCCCACCGGTTCCAATTCCTGCAGGGTGGATACGACGCGCTCGACCTGGGATCGATCCACGCTGAGGTGGGATGCTACCTGGTCGAGCGCGCAGCTCAGGAGGCCGTGGCCGTCCAGGCTCTCCACCAGGTGACTGGCGATGGGCATGTCTTGAGGAGAGAGGCTCAATCGCGCCTGGGTCAGCAGGTGCTCGGCGAGGGTGCTTTTGGCGGATAGTCGAGCGGTGCCGTCGTCTCTATCGTCTGCGTACTCGGATGGCGCGCCAGCGGTGGTGTATTCCCTCTGAGCGAGTTCCCTTTCGGACTTGCAGGAAGGGCAGTCGCCGTCGCGGAGAGGCGTGCCGCACTTGGGGCAGCGTTGCGCTTCGACCAGCTCCAGGGCCGGATTTTCGGCCAACTCCTGGAGGATGGCCTGCTCTAGCTCCGTGGAAGAAAGCTGTAGCAGCCTGTTGGCCAAGACCAGTTGAGGCGTGACTGTAGGTCTCTGCGCGACGACCTGGCGTAATTTCATTCTTCCCCCGCCCAATTGTGCTCCGCGCACGACAAAACCGCGTGGCTCTCGTATTCAAGTATAACACGAGCCACGCGGCTGGCAAATGCGCGATTGTCAATCTGGAGGCTCAGGATGCCTCGTCGTCGTCCGCTTCGTCCTCCTCCCGCACCCAGGCGAACTTGCGTTGCAGGGCCTTGGGATAGTAGCGCTCCAGGACGTCATAGTCGACTTGCTGCCCCCACTCGTAAAAGACGCGTGGGTCGATGTAGGATTTGAGGCTGGTGCCCAGGTTCCAGGTGCGTTTCTTGACGGTGACTTCGTCCTTGGCTTGGGCTTTGTCCAAGGCATCTCGGGCCCGCTGCAATCTATCCTCGGTGATCTTGATTTTCTTCTTGGCGCGCGTGACCTTTTTGGCATAACGGGTGCGCACCCTCTTGCGCTGTTTGTCTGTTTTGGCTTCCTGGCGTTTTTCCCGGGCTTCTTGTCGCAAGGCCTTTAAGGCCTCTTTGGCCTCCCGCACCTGGCAACGGCGCAGATCGACCTTGTCATTTTTCTTTTGCAGCCGCTCCCGGGCGCGTTGGCGGCGCTCGCGCCAGTTAGAGGGCGCGGTCTTGTAGTGGTTGCATAGCACCGCCGCTTTCAGGTTGGCTATGGAAGCGGCGTGCCATTTCTTGTACTCCGGATCGTCGGCCTCGACCTCCAAGGCGATCAGGCTTTCGCGGACGGCCTGGGTGGCGTGGTGCGTGCGAAAGACCTTGGCTGTCAGCCCGTCCAGGATTTCAGAGAGGTAGGCGTTGACGTCGCTGCTGCTGATTTCCGGAAAGATCTGCGGCTTGTTGTGGTTGGCCGAGTTGGACGGGCGGGCTTCTTGCAAGAGTTCCTCCAGGTTCTGACGCACCGCGGGAGGAAGCGAGATCGTCTTGTGCCACAGCACCGAGTCCTTACCCAGGAACCGGAACTCGACCGTGCCGTCCACGTGCAGCGTGACGTGCTCGGGGCGGAGCGTGGTCGCGCCCACGGTGTCGGCCTCGTCGGGGTCTTTTTCGTCGCCCACGCGCAGGCACAGTACGTCGATGAGATAGCAGGCCGTGGCTACTTTCCGCCGCTTGGGATCGTCGTCTGTCAGATCCTGTTCGATCTGCGCCCGTACCTGGTCGATGTTCTCGTTCAGCGCCGTCACCTGATCGAACTTGGCTGCCTCCCGCTCCTGTTTGACGGGGGCGGTATCGCTCAGCCAGACGTATTTGAGCTTGCCGGAGAGTTTATCGCGCCAGCGGGCCACCCACAGTGACTCTGGCTGCCACACGATCTCTTCCCAATTGCCTTCGGGGCGGGGTGCGTCGGGGCTCAGGTTCAAGGTGACGTCGCTCTGCTGTGGTCCTTCCTTCCACTTGCCGCGCAGGGGATGCTTGCCGCGGCCCATAAAGATACTGCTGGGTTCGGCAATGTAGTTGGCCACCTCGACGCGCTCGCCGTCGACGATGGCGTGCCCGTACCTCTCTTTGAGCGCTTCGCGCTTGGCCTTGCGTTCCGCCGCCAGCGCTTTGCGCTCCTCCTTGGACAACTGTTTCCGTGCGGCCCGCTCGGCCTGCACGATGGCCACCGCCGGATCAAAGTCCACCTCTTCGACGCTCAACGGTGGCTCGATGCCCAACGCAGCGCTGAAATCCTGCATAAAGTTGCGCACGAATACCGAATCTTCTACGTATGGCGTGCCCTGCTTCTTGGCCCAGGCTGTCGCCATCTCGGCCTGCATGGGCGATAGCTCCCTGCGTTCGCCCCGAATCGTGAGTTCGAGGTGAGAGGGTATCGGAACCTGTGTGACCAGGACACCTTTGTGAATGAGTTGTTTGAGCATAATCCTTACTGGGGTTTAGACAAAATCAAAAAGCGCGACAGAAACCGGTTTTTTTGATTCCATCTTGCGAAAAGCACGCTCGAAAACCTGGCAAAACGTGTCAGAAAAGGCGATTCAGTAGCGAAAAACCCGGTTTCTTGGCTTTTGTCTAAACTCGAATCCTTACTACGTACTGTGAAAATCCACTGGCGGGGAGGATACCGCAAATGTCCTGTGTTGTCAACCACGGTGAAAGACACGAAAAGCCCATCCCACGGGGTGAAAGGATTGTTCCTCGCGGCGGCTATGCAAAGTCCAGTCGCATCTCGATGCGGCGAAAGGACTCGATGTAACCCAGCTCTTGTAGCGTGGGCCAGTAGGGGCTATCGAGGGGCAAGTTCTCACTCTTGGTATCGAGGGCCGGGTGGAGGGTGTGTAGCGCGTGGATGAGCGCCAGGCCAACCCGGTGTGGATCTCCCGTTTCTGCCTGCAGGACCAAGCGCGCTAGTTGAAAGGGGGTCTCTTGGTACACCAGCCAACCCCAGGCGCCGGTCGGCAGCTCGACGCGCAGGGCGGCCAGGTTTCCGGCGTTGACCAGCGACTCCCTCTCGTCCAGCCAGGAAGGGACGCTCCGGCGCTGGTGCAGCAGCTCGATGGCCTCGTGGCAGTCGAAGGGGTGCACTGTGTACGGGCCGACATTGAGGGTGGGCGGGCCGGGAGGGCGGCGAACGATGAGCAATTCCCGAACGTCGCGGAAGCCCAGTTTGAGAAAGAGCTTGAGCGCCGGGTCGTTGTGCTTGATCACATCCAGGGTCACGTAACCTACGCCTAAATTGCGCGATTGCTCGATGAGGCACTCCATGAGCAGTTGCCCTGTGCCCCGCCGACGTTTCACCGGTAGGACCCCCAGGCGTGTGACCCACGTGTGACCCGGGCGCACGCCCAGCATGGCCAGCCCCAAGACGTGTCCGTTCTCCCTTGCCACGCCCGATAGCTCCAGGTCGACGTCGTAGGTGCGGACGTATTCTTGCAGGCGGGCGGTGTTCATCGGCATCGGCACGATGTAATCCACCCGCGTCTGGTTGTAGGCGCCGACGAGCTCGTCGTAGGTGAATTGGATGGCGGACACCAGTTTGACGGATGGGGCATCGGGGTAAGGATAGATGACCCAACCCTTGCCGTTCTTACACTGTTGGGAGGCGGTCACGAGCTCACCGATGTTGACGACGGAGGTGACGGACTCACTCGACGTCATCATCATTCCCTTCTGCAAAGTAGGCGGCGATTTGCGCCGGGAACTGGCGCGGGCTGATGGGCTTGGAGATGTAGCCATCGCAGCCGTAGGCCCTGGCCATCTGGGCGGCCGTTTCGGGGGGCCAAGCGGTCACGGCAACGAGGGGCACGCGCCCGATCTCTGCCGAGCCCCTGATCAGGGCGGCCAGCGTCTGTCCCTCCACGTCGGGCAGGCCCAGGTCGAGGAGGATCAAGTCAGGTCTCTCCTCCATCGCCATCACCAGACCGCTTTCGCCGTCGGGCGCGTGCAGCAGGCGGTAGCTGTGTGGCTTTAGGGAGCGCATCGCTATCTTGGCGTTGTCGACGTTATCCTCGATGAGCAGGATTGTTTTCACTTGGTATCTCCGCTGGAAGACTCTATCACGTGTGTTTGTGCAAAAGAGGCCGCTTGCCCCACGTGCCACCCGGGCAGCGATGGTGCGTCAGCGGGGTGGCACGCGGGGCAAGCCCGGTCCAAGAAGTGGGGTCAGGGCTTTTTTCCGTTGGAGGGATAGTATGCTTTCACCATGTTGATCAGTTCCATCGCCTGGATGGGTTTCGATAAGTAATCGTCACAGCCCGCAGCGAGAAAGCGCTCCCGGTCGCCGCGCATAGCGGAGGCCGTCAATGCGATCACGGGAATCTCGCGTAGCCTCTCGTCTGCCTTGATGCGTCCGACGACCTCCAATCCGTCCATACCGGGCAATCCGATATCGAGCAGCACCAGCGGCGGCTCTAGCTCCTGCACCATCGCCAGACCGCTGATCCCATCCTCGGCCTCGATGAGGCTGTACCCCTGCGATTGTAGGATTTTGCGGACGATGCGGCGGTTGTGAAAGTTGTCCTCGATATACAGGATGGTTTTTTGTTCCATAGCTCTATCCCGAAGATATACCTTGTAGTCACGCTACCAGCGTGACACTTGAGGGCGCCGTCACGTTTTTAACGTGACCTACATTTTCGTCGTTGAAGTGAACGCAGTTCATATTTATTACTCCGGCAGGATGGTCTCCACGTGAGCCAGCAGGTTGCTGCGATCCAGCACCGCTTTCGACCACACGGAGTCGACCTGTGCAGCCAGTTGCGCGCGCAAGCGCGGGCTGATGTCCTTGGCCGAGACGACGACGACGGGGACGTCTTGCGTTCTTTTGCGCTGGCGTAGCATACTCAGCAACTCCTCGCCGTTGATGTCTGGCAGGATCAAGTCCAGGATGATCAGGTCGGGCGGCCGTTCTTCAATCGCGTCCAGAGCCTCGGTGGCGGAATGGGTTTCGGTGACGCTGAAGCGATGACCGGCTTCGAAAAGGCGGCGCAGCAGTCGTGCGTCTGTGACATAGTCGTCTACGACGAGGATATTGGGTCGTTGATCCTGTCCAAAGGCTTCCAAGGGGTGTTCGTCGAGCTGAGTTGAAGGTGAGACAGGCGGTGATGTCTGCTGCGCCGCCTTGCCTGACCGGACTTCATCGCCCAACATCTCGGCCACGTGCCCGACCAGCTCGCGGGCGCTGAAATTGCCCTTCTGCCAAATAGAGTTGGTGTAACGGCGCAGGAACTCCCATTCGTCCGATGTGAGCGTCTTGGCCGAGACGATGACCACCGGGATCTCGTGGGTGCGCTCGTCGGCCTTGAGTTCCTCCATGACGGCAAAGCCATCGGTGTCCGGCATCGATAGATCCAGCATGACCAGATCGGGTTGCCGCCGGCGCACCAGGTCGATGCCGTCCAGGCTATTATTGGCCTCAAAGACACGGTACTGCTTGTAAGATTGCAGCAGGCGGCGGATGAGACGGCTGTCGTTGGGGTTGTCGTCGATGACGACGATGCTGGTGATCTGCTCGTCGAGCTGCTCCAACGTCATCGCCAGACCTTCGGGCGAGAGCTGCGAGGCGGCGGGTATATCTGTCTTGAGGTGGAACACGTGCCGATCTTCCAGGGCGTGTTTCTCGGCGCTAAAGGTGTGGCCGGAGCAGTTGACAACGATGCGTTCACCAGGCCGGATATAGGATTCGGCCAATAGTTTATCTAGCCCGGCGAACGCGACGCTCGCCGCGGGCTCCATCGAAAAGCCCTCGGTGCGGGCGACGCGGCGCATGGCGCGGAAGGCGTCGCCGTCGCTGACGGATACCATCGCGCCGCCGTATTGATCACACGCTTGCTTCAAAATCTCGTAAGCCATGCCGGGCTCGCCGGTCGATAGCACCGTGATCAGGGTATCGGGTTGGACGGGGTCGGCCTGCGCCTTTCCCTGTTTCCAGGCCTGCACCATCGGCGAGCAGCCCTCGGCCTGTACGATGCCCAGCTTGGGCACCCGGTCGATCAGGCCCGCCGCGTATAGCTCGGTGAACCCCTTGAGCACGCCCAGCGGGCCGATGCCGCCGGAGACGGCCTGGATGTACCAGTCGGGGGCCTGCCACCCTCGCCCTCCCTCGGTCCCCCCCGCGAGCGGGGGGGATGACAGAGGGGGTAATTGCTCTGCGATCTCGAGAGCGATGGTCTTCATGCTTTCCTTGCCGGGGATAGCCTTGGCGCCCTCGTCCTTGTAAATACCGCGCCGGGCCGCGAAATCGGCGGCGATCTTTTTGGTCTGGTCGTAAGTACCCGTGACCTTGATCACCTCCGCGCCATAGAGCGCCAGCTCGCGCATTTTCTCGGCGGGGACGCTGCTGGGCAAAAAGACCCACACTTTGATTCCGGCGCGCGCGCAGTAGGCGGCATAGGCGGCTGCGGCGTTGCCCGTGGAGGCCAGCACCATTTCCTTGATGGACTGCGCCTTGAGTGTGCTGACGGTAAAGGTCGCCTGCCGGTCTTTGAGCGATCCGGTGGGCGACTGGCGTTCGTCCTTGATCCAGATCTCGCCGCCCGTCTCGCCGTGTCCCGTTTCCCACTCCAGCCCGGGGGCCCGGGTGAGGGGCGTCCAGCCCTCACCCATAGTGACGAAACTAAACTCCTCGGGAAAGGGCAGCAGCTCCCGGTAGCGCCATAGATTGGCAGGTCGCTGCGCGACCACCTTGGGCCAGTTGTCGGGGAGCGCGTCTAGATCGTAACGCGCGTCGAGCCACAGGCCACCACAGGCGTCGCACCCGGTGGTGAAGAGATCGGCTTCTAATTCATGCCCGCACTGGAGGCAGCGGATAGATTTGAAGGTCGTTTTCATGGTATTCTTCCAAAGTTATCGGGATGCAGTCCCCTTGGTCGCGGGCCTCCTCAGGAGTGGGCTCCTGACCGGTTACTACTTCGTATATCGATATCGGTTGACTGTATCCCTTGAGTTCCATCAGATCGATTTTGCGCGTTCTGAAAGCTCCCTGGATGGCGCTATGGGTCTTTTCGTCGACCAGGATTTGGCCGGCGCGAGCGCTCTCTTGCAGCCTCCTGGCGGTGTTGGGGGTGTTGCCGATCACGGTATAGTCCATGATCCGTTCCGAGCCCACGTTGCCCACTATCGCCTCGCCGGTACAGATCCCGATGCCCAGGCCCAGGCTGTCCATTATCGCGTTCTCCCGCTTGAGCTGGGCGAACTTTTTCTGCATGGCCCACGCCGAGCACACGGCCTGGGCCGGGCCGTCCGATGATGGCACAGGAGCACCGTAGAAGGCCATAAGTGCATCGCCCAGGTACTTGTCCAGGGTGCCTCGGTAGTCGAACACCACGGGGGTGAGCTGGCTAAATACGCGGATGAGTAGCTCGATGACCTGGGCCGGCTGGCGCCGTTCAGAGAAGCGGGTAAAGCCGCGGATGTCTGCAAAGAGCACGCTCACTTCGCAGCTCTCTCCTCCCAGCCGTAGGTTTTCTGTCGGGTTGTCCAGTATCTCGCGGGCCACGTCTTCGGAGACGTAGCGCATGAGGACCCGCTCGAGCAGCTTGTTTTTTTCCACCAGTTCATCGTGCAGCCGCTTGATGCGCAGTAGCGAGTTCACGCGGGCCAGCAGTTCGATGCCGTTGAACGGCTTGCTGACGAAATCGTCGGCGCCGGCCTCGAATCCCTTGACCTTTTCCTGGGTATCGTTCAGAGCGGTGACCATCAGGATGGGGATGGTCTCTGTGGCCGAGTAGGCGCGCAGGGCTCGCGTCGTTGCAAAGCCGTCCATCTCCGGCATGACCACGTCGAGCAGAATCAGGTCGGGTGGCGTATTGGTGACCCGAGCCAGCGCCTGCTTGCCGCTGTTGGCTGTGATGACCTCGTGGCCTTGCTTGGTCAGCAGCGACTGGAGGAGCCTGACGTTGTGCTTGTTGTCGTCGACGACTAGAATGCGCGCCTGCTCTTTCATAGTTTTTTTGCTCAATGGGTGGTGCAACGCACTTCCGCTGTGCTGGAACCGTGTTAGGTTTTTCACGTTCTCAGTTACCCGTTTCTTGATCCTTGGAAGTGCGTTGCACATTACACCCTTGCTACTTTGGCAGCATGTCGCCCGTTTACGTCGTGGGTGCCTTTGTCGACTTCTTTTTCTTGCTGCTCTTGGGTTTGGCTGCTGCTTTCTCCGGTGCTGTCGTTTCCTGTGACACCTCAGGTGTAGCGTCCTGTGTACTATTTTCCACGATCGGCAGCCGCACGGTGAAGGTGGAGCCCTTGCCGAGCTTGCTTTTGACCTTGATTGTGCCGCCGTGCATCTGCACCAGGTGGCGAGTGATGGCCAGTCCCAGGCCGGTGCCTTCCTGCTTGCGCGCGTTGGAGCCATCGACCTGCTGGAACCGCTCAAAGATCTTGTTCAGGTATTCCTCGGCGATGCCGATGCCGGTGTCCTCGACCTCGAGGCAGATCCAGCCATCGTCTCTAAAAGCGCGCATAGTGATGTGGCCTTCGTCGGTGAACTTGACGGCGTTGGAGGCCAGGTTGTTGATCACCTGGTTGAGGCGCACCTGGTCACCATAAATCGTCGGCAGACCTTTCTCGACCTCGACTTTGAACTCGACCGGCTTTTCCTTGTTGACCAGCAGGCCCGTGACACTGGAGCTGGCGGCGTCGACCAGTACTTCGACCGGTACCTCCTCCTTGTTCAGCTCCAGCCGCCCGGCCTCGATCTTGGCCAGGTCGAGCACGTCGTTGATGATGTGCAGCAGGTGCTGGCCGTTATCGTAGATGGCCTGCACGTCCTCGAGTGTCTCCGGGCTGAGGTCGGTGTCGAGCCCCATCAGCATGATCTCGGTGTAGCCGATGATCGAGTTGAGGGGTGTGCGCAGTTCGTGGCTCATGCTGGCCAGGAACTCGCTCTTGAGCCGATCGACCTCGCGCAGCTGTTCGGCGGTCCTTTGCACCTCTTCAAAGTAGCTGGCGTTCTGCAGCGCGGTGGCGATCTGCCCGGCCAGCG
>CAZKDJ010000032.1:0-29602 GCA_964551295.1 uncultured Anaerolineales bacterium
GTTTGGCCTGCAACGCCTCTTCCTCCTCCTCCGGCGCCTGCCGCTGCACCAGGGGTTTGGCCTGCAACGCCTCTTCCTCCTCCGGCGCCTGCCGCTGCACCAGGGGTTTGGCCTGCAACGCCTCTTCCTCCTCCTCCGGCGCCTGCCGCTGCACCAGGGGCTTGGGAGCCACCATTTCTTTCTCCCCCCGCTGAATCCCCGCTGGGCGAGGCTCTCCGACTCGCACGCGTTTCATGTCCACCCGAGACACGGCAGTCCCCTGCGGTGACGCGCCTGGCGAGATCTCTTCCACCCGAGAGACAGGGCGCACCGGATTTCTCGGCGCACTTACAGCATCCCCATTAGAAGAAGGAGTCTCCTTCCTCGTCAATTTTGGCTTTGACTCTCTCGCGACCTGTCCTCCACTGGCTTGTAGTGCCTTGGCATCGCCCAACCGGCGCTGGAGCCGCTCGATCAGAGGAGGCTCTCTCTTGGAATCAAAGGTAGCCAGCCGCTGGGGCAGAGAAGGGGTAAAGCCCAGGTTCGACTCCGTAGGCGAAAAATCGTCCGTGCTCCAGGTCCCCGCTTCACCCTCCCCTTGTGAACTTGCCTGCACGACGGGGCTGGCCAGGGTAAACCCCGTCCTTACCGAAGCCCCATAACCTCTGGATCGATACTCGTACTTGGGCGCACTACCCTCCAGCCTCCGGATCACTGCGCCAGCGCGCTGAGCTACAGCAATCGGGCGCATCACTATCGCGTTCGACCTCTGGATGGTCGTGTTACCGATGCTGAACCGAGCGCGGTTGACTAACGCACTCGTACGTCCAGCAGTGAGAGCGGTTGGACGCTGCACGGCAAAGCCGCCTGCCCCGCCCTCTGGTTCCGACCAGCGCTGCACCCACGGAGAGAGGACCGACCGGGCAGGCTGCACTCGCCTCACGATTCTCTGGGCAAAAGCATCCATCCGGTCGTGACCGTCAACTGGGTCAGGCGTTGCTTGTTTTTCACTCATGCTCGCCTCGCAAATAGGTTCACACCCATCCTGGACCGCGCTTCACTAGGCCAGATCGAACCCGTGGTGTGCAATCTCGAGCGTCTCTACGGCAACTTGGCTGTTGGCCGTGTTGAAGTCGGGGCCGGCCCACTTGACCGGATAAGCATCCTTGATATTCCAGCGCTTGATTGGCTTGCCTGTGCTGTCGAACAGGAGAATGGAAATGTTCGTGATCTGCGCAACTTTGCCATCTCGAAGGCCCTGCTTGTACCAATCCCACAGGGCCCTGGATATGGTAACTCCGTGCTTCAGCACGATATTGGAATATTTGATGCGACCGGGCAATACGTGCACATAGTCGTTGACACCCCCTTCCTCATACTGCACAACGGTGCGTTCAGCGCTCAACCCGGAGCATTCCGTAAAGTGCGCCTCGATAATCCCCTCCAGTTCAACCATGAACTTGAAACTCGGTGCCGGATCTAGTCTCACCATCAGATGCCTCCTCGTCCACCCCTGCGCTCGCGCTCTACCCGCAGCTCCTCTTTGATGAGTGCAAACACCTTTTCCGCCAGGATTTGCAGGTCCTCGCTCGTCAGAGGAACTGTTTCCCCTTCGTCCACAGATGTCTGTATCGACGCTATAGGGTCGTCAGCTTCAGCCATCGCCACCACCATCACTTTTCCTCAACCCTGCGCAATAGCCTCTACGCCCCACCGGCGGACTGATTCATTCTAGTATTGATCCGCGCAATCTCCTGAACCCATCGCCGCCGCTCGGCGTGCTCAAGATCCAAGATCTCTTTGTGCGACCAATGAAAATGGTAAGCTATGTAGGCTATCTCCTCGCCCAGGCGATCGAGGGGATAGCCTACAACGCCCCCCCCAAGTTGGCTATATCCACCTCGAATTTATGCTGGCATGCCGGACAAACCGCCTCTATCGAGGCCACCCCATGCTCGTTGATCTGCTGATAGAACTCTTGCAGATATGCCATGTCGACGCTAAAGAGGTTTTCTATCACGTCAGGGGTGACACCCGAGAGTGTGCCCAGCTTTGTGATCACGCGCGAGAGTAGAATGACCACCAGGTAGGCCTGATTCTCGCGCACCCGGGGGTCGCGCAACGGGGCGATCTCGTCCATTGCAGTGGACAGACGCATGGCACCCTCCCGGTGCACGGTCCCATCCCCGTCCACGTAGCCTCGAGGCAGGGTGAACGCAAACTCGGTCTGAATACTCATTGTCACCTCTAAAAAGAGTCTCCGGGAGAGCTCCCGCAGAGGCCACATGGCGCATCACGCCCACGCCTCTGCGGAAGCCCTCAACCATGTGGGCAGCCAGCCATACACGTTACTGCTTACGTTCGAATCCTTCGTGAGCGAGTGTGACCTCTTCGATACTCACTTCATTGGCGTCCGACTTGGGTGCAGGCCCACTGATCTTGGAAGGCCAGGCGTTGATAAATTCCCACGTGGCCACCACGTTGCCCTGATCGTCGTACATAAAGATGCTGCAGTTCTGCCGCGCCCCCTCCAGGTCTCCATCCACGACCATCTTGCGCCAAGCCCAAAAACTCATATCAGAGGTGAGGCCCTTCTTGAGAACGACCGGCTCCCACTTGAGGCGCCCGGCGATCATGCGCGTGATCTCACGCCCATCTGGGTCCACGACCTTGTCTTCAATGAGCTCGTGCTCCGAGCCAATTCCCGAAACCTCGGTGAAATAGCCCTCTACACCTGCTCCAGAAACATCGATACTAAAGTGAAAACCTATTATAGGATCGCGATCAGCCATTTTTACTTTACCTCCTATTTATTTGAATATACTTTCACTGATGTAAACTATTGACCAGCCCACTGGCTAATACGGAAAATGACAAACTCGGCCGGCTTTACCGGCGCCAGGCCGATCTCGACGACGAGCCGTCCCAGGTCGCGCGACTCGGAGGGATTGAGTTCGTCGTCGCATTTGACGTAGAAGGCTTGCTCCGGCGTCATACCGAATAGAGCACCCTCTCGCCAAAGCGTCGTTAGGAAAGCGCCTACGTCGCGCCGCACGCGGGCCCACAAGCGCGGTTCGTTGGGTTCGAAAACAACCCACTGGGTGCCCCGCTCGATCGACTTTTCTACATAGTTGAACAGCCGGCGAACGTTGAGATACCGCCACGCAGGGTCGCTGGTGACCGTGCGTGCGCCCCACACCCGGATGCCCATCCCTGGAAAAGCCCGGACACAGTTGACACCCTCGGGGTTCAAGACGTCCTGCTCCCCCTTGGTCACATTGTAAGCCAGGCCCGTCGCACCGCGGACGATCTCGTTGGCCGGGGCCTTGTGAACCCCTCTGTTTGTATCGTTGCGCGCCCAGACGCCGGCCATGTGTCCCGAAGACGGGATCAGCGTTGGACTGTCGGTGACCGGGTTATAGACCTCGATCCACGGATAGTAGAACGCAGCATAGCTCGAATCATAGCCCGCGACGTTCATGCGCCAGTTCAGCGCCTCCTGCGGCTTTAGATCCGGCGGGGCATCCAGAATCGCCACGCGATCCCCCATCTTTTCACAATGGGCGATCATCATTCCCTGCACCGACTTGACGGTGCCCAGGTCGAGGTCCTTGTCCGGCATCGGCGTCATGAGGTCCGGCACGACGAGCATCGTCGCGTCGTCGAGCGACTCCAAACCCTCGATGCCCGTTCGTGCAGTGACCTCACCCTGGAACTCGGAGGCTGCAACCGGCGCCAGGAGCTTGGATTCGATACCGAGTGGCTGCTCCTGCTGAGTGGGCCACAGCTTGGCCAACGGGGTTCGCGTCCCCTCGGGGATCAAGATGTCGATAAACTCGGACAGTTTGTTGTCCCGGTAAGCTACAAAGACCTTTTTCCCTTCCTCGGTCTTTTCCTCCACCAGCGTCACGTCACGCAAGGTTTCCTTGACCTGCCATCCTCCGGTGACCTTTTGCTTCTCAACGGTGACGGTGAAAGGAGGAAGATCCGAGTCGGCGGCCGCCGACTTTTCTTCCTCGCCCTCCTTGGCCTTGGACGACTTGCTTGACTTTGACGCTGCAGGAAGCTTGGGAACGTCCACCTTGACCCGCACATTCATCCCATCAAAGCCCGCCTGCTTGGCCTGGACAATCAACTGTGGCTTGCCTTCGGTGTTCAGCAGGCCGGCCTGCGCCTTGGGCAGCGTCTTGACGCTGACGACGTAGCAGCGGCTACCACCGTTGAGGAAATACCCATAGATGGCCTGCGGCAGGTAAGCGCCCTCCATGAACCCACCAAAGGTCTCTGTGAACTGGGTCCAGTTGGTGACGAGCTGCGGCCGGCCGAGGACATCACTGTACACCTTTTCCCCGTCCATGGTTCTGGAAGCCTGAGCCTTTTCGGTAAAGCCGATAAAGACAGGCATGGCCGTCCCGACCCCTTGAATGGGCTTGGGACCTCGGTCGACCTCTTCTACATATACTCCTGGTGACAAGTATTCTGGCATGTTCTAATCTCCTTAAGTTGAAAATGACTAGCTGGCTTACATCCAATGACTGTTTAGTCTCTCAAAATTCCCGTCATGCATCCTCCTTACCAGGTGTATCCACAGCGCCCACGTTTATACCTCCAAGTCATAGTCGGGGGAGGGAACCACTATTCTATGTTGCTTGGTTTCACCATCCTCGACCGAGACCTCTAGCGTGTACTCACCCGCTGCCAATCCCTTGATAGTAAAATCGCCACTGCGCTGAACCGGCACCTCGTGGTCCATTTCCAGGAGCGTCATGCGCACCTGGCGCAAAGGAACCGAGCTGTGCAGTGTCCCTCCCACCGTCCAGAACGTCGACCTGACCTCATCCAGCGGCTTTGTACTGTCCAGGTCAAAAAACTTGAGCTCGCGCTCGCTCACGATCGGCGTTTCTACCGGCTGGTAAGGATCGAGCGAGATGGTGACGTTACACGGCAGCGCAGGACGGATCTCGTTATCCAACGCGCTCCAGAAATCCGATGGGTTCTGCAAGGACTCGTGTTGAACCACACTGATCTTGATCGGATACGGTTGGTCGCGCAGGCTTTCCGGCAGCACATCCTCGGGCATCTTGTGTGTACGGAAGAAAGCCATCAGCGTGCGCGTCAACAGACGGTGCTCGTCCTCCGGCTCCCGGGCCCAGGCTGTGATGGCATAGAACAGATCCACCCGAAACGGCCTATGCTTCATGACGACCTTATCGCCCTGGCGAGTTTCAGACCAACCCGGCGCGGGCTGGCGCAGCTTGACGTTCTCCCGGATGTCGTATAAAAAGAGATCGAGCGTCGGGCGGGTGAGCTTGGCCGACCATTCCCGGCTGGGCTGGTCAAACTTGATGTCTATTTCGCTCTTTTTGATGGGCAGCTCACGCACGAGCAACCGGCGCAAGGCCTCATCGAGATCATCAATCATGTGTAGTACTGCCCCCTACTGTACCATCGCGCTGGCCTCAAGCGATATCTTTTTCTCCACACCGAATTTCGTCTGGCGGTCGTACTTTTCCCGCTCGACTTTTAGGTCCTTCAAGAACTGGTCGAAAATCTCGTTGACTTGTCCATCGGGTCGCCCCAGCATGCGCTGCTGGAGCACCAGGGCGCGGCGATGGATGACGTCAATGTACCCTTTCTCCTTGCCCTGCATCGACTGCAGCATCGCGCGCCATTCCCCCTTGACGGTGTTCGGAACAACCTCCCAATTGGGGTCGAGCCACACGGCGGGGAGTTCGGTCTCGTCCTCGAACTTTTTCGGCGGAACTTGCATCACCGACAGCAGACGCTGCCACTCGACCTTTTCGCGGTCAGACGCCTGTTCCCAGCCGGGCCCTTTCCAGCGCGGCAGACGCAGCGTGGGGCTCACGGTCACGTCCACCTGGGTCACGACGCCTTTCTTGGACTTGGCGTCGTAATCGTACTCGTATTCGTACCACTCGCTGCCCTCGAGCACCTGCTTGGAGACGTCGAGCAGGGTATTCCCGCTGACGTCGTAATACTCGATCTTGGGCCGCTCGATCTTGATCTGGCCGAGGGTGACGGGCGCTTTTTCTACCTTTTCATCGGTCGGCGCAGGCTTTTGCTCCGGCTCTTTCTTTGCCTCGCGCTGGGCTAGCATGTGCTGCACGGCCCGGTTGCCCACCTGGCGCTGCAACTGGGCCACGCGCGCCTGCGGCGTGTTAGGGCTGACCGAACGAGGAGCGACCTGCCCTGTCACTGCTCGCTCCTCGTCCTGCGGGCGGCGCCTCCGCCTGCGCCTCACGACTCTTTTTCCTCTAGCCATGTCCCTAATCCTCCCCAGCTTCTGCCTTGCCAAGCTCAGCCGCGGCCTCTCCTAACGCGCCGGCCGCCTCCTGCAAGGCCGAGGCGACCTCGTCCCGCCAGGCCTGCTCGCCCTTTTCCTTGTGTGCCTGGAAGTCGGCCCGCAGCCTGTCGGGCAGGGTCTCCATCTGATCGGTGGTCTCGACGCCGTGATCCTCGAACTTATCTCGGATCGTCCGCATCTGCTCCCGCGCCGGCTCCACGTCCGCCGAATCCTCCGACGTGACCCCCTGGACGAACGTCTTGATCCCGTCTAGCAGATCGCCAATCCGCTCCTCGACCTTTTCGGGGTTATCCCCGTCCTGGGGAGAAAGGCCCAACAGGTCGTAGACCAACTCCGCCGACATGGGGATGGGCGGTTCCGCCTCCTGCTTGGCGGGTTGAGCAGCCTCTTGCTCTGCGGCCCGCTCCGCGGCCATCGCTTCCGCCCGGTCGGCCAGCAGGTTTAAATAGTTGGAGAACGCGTCCCGCGCGTTCGCTGCCACCTGCTCCACCTGGGCCACCGAGTGCGCCTTCGCCTGCTCCTCGTCGATCTCGAAGGGAGCCAAAGATGCCTCATCGACCGACCGCTCCTCGCCGCTGAAGGTGCGCAGGGCGAACGGCCCCTCCGCTAGCTCCTGCCCCTCGGGGATGAGAAAGTAGCGCGATTGATCGGTGTTGGTCCACAGGGTTTGGTTGTTAGTCATTGGTTTGCTCAGAATGCTACTACAGAATTACGACCAGGCATCATCAAGCATCTACGAATTCGGCTTCATAAACCTTCATGTAATCAGGCCAACTTGGCGACGCTAACTTCTGCACCTCAACCAAGTCACCAAGCCTATCAAGTTCGATCCCTCCTTGATAATCCCATCCGCCTTCAAAGTCTATGCTATACTTTGAAATAACCTTGAGATTTTCCTCAACTCTTGCAACGTACAGGCAAGAAAAGCAAGTGTCTTTTCCTGCTACTGTGTCACTCACATAGCAGCGAAATATATCCCCATATGCAGAATACTCATAGCGCTTAATCTGAAAAAGCTTTCTGCGCTGCCATATTTTCGAGGCATCTTCCTCGTTCTTGAACCAATCATCGGCGGGTTTGTATGGACGTTGGACAAAAGCGAGTGCCAAACCAGGCACACAGTAACTAGATAGCGCTTCTATTGTAGAGAAGAACTTGTTGACATCACGTTCACTCTGTGCCACAACGAGGCTTTTATACTCCTGCTCTATGAATAAGCGAATGAAATCGATCGCCGCTTTCATAAACAGTCCACCTCCAAAGACTACGTCCTTAACCAGAAATCTGGCCCAGTATTAATGGGGTCTAACGTTGCCACGGGGTTTCTTTCCGAATCTGTCAGAGTGACAACATAGTTCACATTCATACACCGCTTCGCTTCTGGGTTCGCCTCACGTAATTTTTGAGCAATATCACTAACATCAACATCCACTATGCCCGCGCTTTTCAACATCGCCTGTATATACCCATTCGCTTCAGCATCATTAAGCTCGGCCCAATCCACCGAAACTGTCATATTGAAAATCTCTACCTCGCTGCTCAAAATCGCAACGCGGATTTTTCTTTCCGCCGCACTCATAATCTCTTGGTTAAACTGAGCACTCGTAGCAATCAAGTTCGCCGCACGCTTATACCCCGACCCCGTGAATTGATCTGCAATTAGGTGGCTACGATTCATTCCTGCGTCACTGACCCAACCGGTTATATCACTCTGTGTTGTCGAGCCACGCCCAGGATCTATCTTTAAATGAGTGCCTGTGATAGACTTGATCATCTTGTCCTTACCTATCACTGACTTGAATTCAGCGCCGGTAGAAGTCTTGTAGGTTACCTCTAGCTCGCCAGTACTTTCGATCTTCACTTTTTGAAGATTCTGAGGCTTGTATCTATTGTGCAGCCTTTTCTTTTTGGTCTTGGCAGCAGACTTTTCTACTTCGACTTCTATCGCTCCCTCAACATAATATACACTCTCTTGAGCATCATCCAATATCAATTCTAATGAAACCAACCCATACTGCGCCTTGATACCAGGAAGTGCCGCCTTAACTTCATCAACCGTAATTTCGCCTTCGCTCATAAGGGCTTCCACTGCCCCTATAGCCTCATCCAGTATTGATTCCGCCCCGCCTTCTCCCTCCTCCTTCTTCTCCCCCTTTACTTCCACTTCAGGGCTAGCAACATATTTATAATCCCAAGTATTCCCACCATCAACCACATTGATAGACTTGAACACTGGATGAGCGGTTTTTACCTTAGCTGCAACTTGCTCCGCTTCCTCTTTTGAGATTTTGTCTTGCTCTATGTATTTCTTTTCTTCTACATCAATGGCAGCTAGCCCTTCCCGAACCTGCATATCGTGCTCGGGGTCACCGGTCTCGGCTACCTCATCTTCCTCCTGCTCCCCAAACCCCAGCATACCCTTGCCCTTCTCCAGAGCCGCCGAGCCAAAGTCCTTGACCTTGCCCACGATCTTGCGGATAAACCCGGCCACCATCTGCACCGGCTTGGAGTTGAACACGGCGTCCAGGGCCTTGTCGACCATGCCGCGGACCTTTTCGACGATCTCTTTCACCTTCTTGCTGATGCCGCCCAGGCCCAGCAGGGAAGCCAGGAAGCCGATGGCTACCGGGATCGCCTTGGCCAGGGCGTTTTCGACCATGTTGGCCACTAGGCTCGTGTCGCCCGCCACCGCCGCCGCCACCGAATCGATGATGGCGTTGATCAGCGCCGCGATCTGGTCGGCCCGCTCGATAAAGAACGTCACGATGTCGATCAGCGCCTTGACGATCTTGAACAGCGCCCCTGCCGGATTGAGCATCCCCAGCAGCCAGGTGATGCCGGCCTTGATCACCCGCTCGGTGATAAAGCTGATGATCTGGCCGATGACCATCTCCTTCAGGCCACTCAACTGCTCCTGGACGAGCACAAACAACTGGGCAAAGTCGCCGCTCATGACCGCCTGGATCATCTGCCACACGCTCATCAGTGCCTCGGCCCCCTCAGGGCCAATGATCCGGGCCAGGCCGTACTCGACCAAGCCAGCCATCCCTTCTTCCTGGACAATAGTAACGACCTCTACGATCGTGTCGACAACGCCAAACAGGTCAAAGCCCAATATCTTGGTGATCTTGCCCTTGATCTGATCCCAGCTAATACCCAGGATCTGCAGCACCAACTGGAAGATGCCCTGCAGATCGAAATTTTCGGGCAGCGTGATCCCCACCTCACCCAGGGAACCGGTCAGCCAGGCGATAAAGCCCTGCTGCAGGTGCTGGAGGATGTTGCCCGAAAAGTTCATGAAACCTTCTTTGAGGCCCGTGATAAAGTTGTTGAAAAAGTTGACCGGGTCGGCAAAGATCGCGCCGATCACCTCGGCAACCCGGGCCAGGACACCCATCAGTGCGTTCTTGAGCTCGATGATCGTTCGGATCACGCCGCCAACGGCATCGACCACCATGCCGATCAAGCCCTTGTTGGCCGCCTTCATCTCCTCGATGCGGGCGTCGATGGCCTGCAGGTTCTCCTGGTACTTGTTGGCCAGCGTGTCTATCAGCTCGTTCTGCTTGGCGTCGATCGTCTGCTCCAGCTCGTCGAACCGGCTCTGGATATCCTGGGCCGCCTGCTGCCCCACCGCCTTCAAGTTCTCGGGCAGCCCATCGACGTATTCCTGGATGCGCTGCTTGCCCTCGGCAACCGCGGCCTTGGCCTCGCTGAGACGCTTGCCGACGATGGCCACCACCTTGTTGATGACGGCGTCCATCTCGGCCAGGTAGAGATTGCGCCCCCCATCGTAAAAGGCATTGACCTCTTCCGGCATGCCCAATACCTTGTCGGCGAGCCACTGCGCCCAGCCGAATATGCCACCGTACCGCTCCTGCTTGTAGGCCTCCATCCGGGCGTCGACGTACTCTTCGAACGTCTGCTCGGCGGCTTTGGCCCCCTCGTCAAAGACCGTGTCAACCTCGCTATCCAGGCCGGCGAGAGTGGACTCGACCTGGGTCTGCGTCTCGTCGTAGATGGACTGGATGTCGGCGGCGACTTTTTCCCGTGCCACCTCGTCCTCGCTCTTGGTCGTCTGCTGCTGCTGCTGGACCTGGGCAAGTGCCGTGGCACGGTTGCCGTGTATACCTTCCAGCGCCGCCTGGGCGGTCGCCGCGGCCTCCGCCTCGGAAGACGCGATCTGGCCCTGCTCGTCCTGGCGATACCCCTGTGGAGCCTCCGCCGCAGATGCTTGGGCCTCGTGCTTTGCATCGAGCGCCGACTGAAACTCTGGCTCGTTCGACTTTTCCAGCTGCTCTTCGGTGACTCCCGCGTCGGCCATTTCCTGGTCGACCGCCTGGCTGCTCTCTTGCAGGGGGGTTTCAACCTCGCTCTGACCTCGGGGCTTGGGTGTGGCTCCCCGGGCACCGACGTCGCCGGGGGCCGGGCCGGCCTCGGCAGGGTTGAGCGGCGTGGACGTCCTGGGTTCGACGCTGCCGGTATCCGGCTCAGCCGACGCCTTTTCCTCCAGCGGCCCCTGGGACACCTCTCGCTCCTGGTCGACCTGGCCCTGCATCTCCCCCTTGACGCTGTCCATCTTGCCGCTTTCCTTGAACTCGTCGGCCTCTTCAGCGGACTTGGGAGCCAGATCGGCGATGCGCTGCATGAGCTGTTCTTTGAAAGCCACCGCGTCAAAACCGGGCGTCTCGGCCTGCTCCATCTCGCCGACCTGGTTGGCCTGGGCCTTGCTCTCCACCTCGCTCGCCGGCGACTCGGCAGCGGCCTGGGCCGCATCCGCCGCGCTCTTTGCCGGCTCGTGAACCTGCTCCTCCTCGGCTACCGCCTGGGTCGCCTGGCTAACGGACTTGTAGGCCGGATCCTCTTCAGGTGAAGAAGGAGCCTTATCGGGGCCACCCTCGCGGCTCATGGCCGCCTCGACGGCCACCCGTGCCGCGGCGGCTGCGCCGGTCGCGTCAGCGCCATTGCCACCCGCCGTCTCGGCAGCTTGAGCGGCGGCCGCGCCGGCGGCCGCTGCCGCCTGAGCACCCGCCCCATTACCACCCGCCGTCTCGGCAGTTTGGGTCGCCTGAGCAGCGACCGTCTGGGTGGCTGCCTGCGCTGCCTCTGCCTGCGCGGCAAAAGCCTGTTTGGCGATCTCGGCTTTCTCGGTGACGGCGGCCTGGCGTGCCTTCTCGGCCGCGTCACTCGCGGGACCTGCCGCCAACGAAGCGGCCGCCGCCTGGCGCGGTCCCTCCGCAGCCGCCTTCTCGGCCTCGCCCTCTGAGCGCGTCTCGGTCTCTGCTGCCTGGCCCTTGGCCTTGGCGGCAGTCGCGGCGGCTAAAGCAGCCGCGGCGGCCACCGCTGCCGCGGCCTTTTCCTCCTCGGTGGGGCCTTCCTCTACCTCCTGCTGGGCCGCCTCGGGCCCACCCTGGCGTTGCACTTGCCGCTGGGCCCCGTTGCCACCACCGGACAACTCGCTCGCCCCGCCCTGTTGGACGACGTGCGTGAGCTCGTGCGCCAACAGCTTGCGCCCGTGCTCCGAACCCGGCCGGTACTCGCCAGCGTTGAACGCAATATCCGTCCCCACCGTGTAGGCCCGCGCGTTCAGATCCTGAGCGGTCTGCGCGGCGGCGTCGCCGGTGTGCAAACGCACGCCGCCAAAGTCGGCGCCAAAACGGCTCTCGAAAAACGTGCGCTCCGAATCTGGCAGGGGAGTTCCCGTACCCCGCATGTCGTTGATGCGCGTCTCTACTCCTGGCGTGACCGGTGCCGCCCCTTCGCCGCTGGCCTGTATCTCTTCGAACGGAGCTGCCGAGGTATGCGGGGGTGAGCCGCCCTTGTTACTATTCCCATCCCCATCAGGCGGAGGAGGGCTCGGGGCATCCGACATGCGCATCACGGTCTCAGCGACCTCGTCCGCCTCCTGCTCGTACTCGTCGTCTGGCTCGCCGACCTCGAGGCTGGTCTGGAGACGCGGGACAGGCGTTGTGGTCTTTTCGGCGTGGCCGCCGTTCCCGCCTTGCAGAGTGGCTATCACGCGCTGGACGTGGCGGTGGCCCTGCACCTGGCTGATCCGTTGAATCATCGCGTTGCGCTGGGCAGAGGGCAACTCTTCCAGCATGGCGACCTGTGATTCCAACGAACCGCCCTGGAAAGGCAAAAGAGGGGCAATGGCCAGATCAGCAACGCCACCCTGCTCACTAGTAACGGAGGGGGTGACCTTGTGTTGTGCCTTGTTATCTGCCTTAGACTCGGTTTTGCGCGATTGATCGCTCATTTTCGCACCTGTATTAAAACACTAACGCCATCCGACAATGTGAACACGCCGCTCAAAAAAAGAGCGCTCCACGCGAGGTAGAAGCGCTCTTTTTCCACACAATGGATTCGATTTGGCCAGCGCAGACCTTGATCAGGTCAGGATCAAACATGGGCGACAACCGGTCACCCTGCCGCTGCCGCGACTCGACCGTACCTGGGATCGTCCTTATTCGTGTTTCCGCTGTTTGGGTTTGCTTGTTCAAGAAAGGTCCAGCCGTAATGTCTATCCGAACAAGATCCACCTGCTCGAGAAATGATGCAGGCATGAAAAGGTTATTCGTATACAAAAATGAGGAGGGCTAGAACCCAGTTAGGGACCGAGAAGGTGTGAAGAGGCTCGCCTTCTTCTTCCGCAACTCCTCCCTGGGTAGGGGAACCCACCCCGGCGCATTATACCCTATCCCCCAATATCGTGCAAGTCTTGTAAAAAAACTCACGCAAACGCCCACCATTTGCCCTTACGGGGAAAAGCCCAGCTTCTCCAACCACTGCGGATGATCTCTCAAAGCCTCTCGAGCAGTAGCCTGGAACCCGGCCATCCAGGCATCCAACTGCGCGGGCACGACGTCAATCAACACGGTGCTGGCCATCTCGGCCGCTTTCTGCGAGGCTGCCTCGTACGCTGCCTGAGCTTCATGGACCGCCTGCACCTGCGCGAGTTCATCCTCCAACCGAGCCCTATCGTATCCCAGGTTGGCCAACACAGCCACGCGATTCTCATCCTGCAGTAGATCATTGTAAAAAGTGGTAGCCTGTTCCAACCAGTGTACCAGGCTCGTCTTGCGCACCTGGTTCAGCTTGAGCGCGATAAAGGTCTTGGGATTGCTCCTAAAAGCCACCCGGGCTGTGCGACGTGTGTGCACGTAGGCCCGCTCTGCTCTGACCCAAGCGTCCATCAACGCTTTTCGCGCCGCGTCGGCTGGCGTCTCCTCCTCCGGTTCTTGCTGGCTAGCCTGAGCCTGGGCCTCCAGGTAGAGGGCCTGCCCCTCCCAGAGCTCTGCCTCGCCGTAACCGGCGACACTCAGGGCGGTGAGAATGTCCCGATCGGCCAGGGCATTTTCGATGGCGACTCGCGCCTCATCGAGGCGCTCCTTGGCGATATACTTCCACTTTGACACCGCGGCTACCTCCCACGTATTATTGCACACGTAACGTGCCGTCAACCCTGAAGTAACAGGACTGCACAGCCTCCTCACTATTCTACCGCAAAAATCAGCGGAAAAGTCCAAAAAAGTCCAAGATTAATCAACCTCCCGACGTGACGGGAGGTTGATTTGACAAGATGTCGATTTTGTCCTATATATTGCATCACGGTAACAGCAGACGGGGGAACTATCATGACAACTTGCGTACGCGCCATCGAATCGGACAGGCTGCCAATCAAGCCGGACACCGAATCTGGAGAAAAAGATCCCTTTGACCAGAGATCGCTGCGACGAGCCCTCAAATCATTGGATGATCCCAAAACATTGGGAGACCATCCCTTGGCCAACCTCAACATCGTCAGGGTTCAATGTGAAATCACAGAACAAGGCAACCCGGAGAACCCCATAGTAAGCGGTATTGCTCTACGCAGGATACTGTGCGATGCAGTCGAATCCCTCAAACCTAAAGAGGGCAAACCAGATTATTTGTCCAAGCTTTGGCATCCCTATCTCATCCTGACCAAACAATATATCACTTCTGGACGATCCCCCGATTACCTGGCGGACTGCATGTGTGTTGGGAGAAGCACGTATTATCTGAAGCAGGAAAAGGCCATCGACCTTCTCGGCGGCGTCCTCAGATACATGGAACAGCGTTACGTCGGTCAAGGGGAGGCAGAGAGTGCTCCCCGACCTCCATTCATAGCCCCGCCACGCTCTGCACATAGCCTGGTGGGGCGCGACGCTCTGGTGGGGACCCTTAAACAGCGTCTACTTTCCGACAAGGGGCCGGCCCTGGCAGCCTTGAGCGGTCTGCCAGGGGTGGGCAAGACAGCGCTGGCCCTTGAGCTGGCGTACGATCTGGATGTGCTGGCACACTTCAAAGACGGCGTTCTCTGGATTGGATTAGGACGGCGTCCGGACGCATTCACCCTTTTGGATACGTGGGGCAGAGCCCTGGGGCTACCGACACAAGAGATGGCTGAATTGACCACCATTGAGGAGCGCGCTAGGTTGGTTCATCTATCCATCGGCTTGCGCCGAATCCTCCTGATCATCGACGATGCCTGGCAGGCGGAGGCTGCGTTGACTTTTAAGCTGGGCGGTCCTAACTGCGCTCACCTGCTAACTACGCGCATCCCGGAGATTGCATCGGCATTTTGTGGCGACGCAGCTATCGCCGTTCAAGAGCTAGATGAAGAGGACGGCCTGACACTGTTGAGACAGATAGCGCCAAAAGCTGTAGAAACCGAGCGAGCACAGGCGCGAGCCCTAGTACGAGCCGTAGGAGGGCTACCACTGGCTCTCACGTTAATGGGCAGCTATCTGAAAAAAGAATCCCTGCACAGGCAGTCGCGCCGATTACGTCAGGCCATGGAACGACTGCATCAAGCCAAAATCAGGTTACAGATCTCACAGCCACGGTCACCCCTGGGACGGCGCCCTGACATCCCGGCAGATATACCCGTTTCATTGGAGACGGTCATCAGGATCAGCGACGAAGCGATAGATGAAAAGGCACAGGACACATTGCAGGCGCTGTCGATGTTCCCTCCAAAGCCCAACAGTTTCTCAGAAGAAAGCGCCTTGGTCGTTGCTAACACTTTGCCGGAGACTCTGGATGTCTTGCTCGACCACGGTTTACTAGAGAACGGTGGTGAGGGACGCTACGCGCTACACCAGGCCATCGCAGACTATGCACGTATGAGGCTCGCCGAGCAAGCCGATTTTTGGAAAGCCGCGTGCGAACGCATGGTTTCATATTTCGTCCACTATGCAGAATCCCATCAAAAAGACTATGCTGCGCTCAAGCCGGAGAGTGAGAACATCCTGGCAGCGCTGCAGGTCGCTCTCGAGAGGGAAAACTGGTCGGAATTCGTGCAAGGTGTCAATGCATTCTACAGTTTCCTAGAGGCCAAGGGGCTGTATGAGCTAGCCCAGACGCTCCTGATTCAAGCAGAACATGCCATCCGGCCGATGGACGACATCCCCAATCTGGTAATGACCCTACGCAACTTGGGAGAAGTGACCCAGCAGCTAGGTAATTACACACAGGCCGAAGCATATCTACAGGACGGTTTGCGCCTGGCACGAGAAACCGGGGACCATACCAACATCATCCCGTTCTCAGAGAACCTGGGCAAGGTTGCCTTCAACTGCGGCGATTATGCCAGGGCAGAGGCACATTACCGTGAAGGGTTGACTTTTGTACAGCAAACCAAAGATCGAGAGAGCCACGCCTCTCTCTTGGAGAACCTAGGCCGAGTAGCGGGCTGCCGCGGGAACTATGATCTCATGGAAACCCTTTTCAGTAAGAGCATGACCCTGGCCCGTGAGAGCAACAATTATGCAAGAAGATGCTCCCTACTGACCAACCTGGGCCTGGTAGCAACTAGCAAGGGAAACAGGCCTTATGCAGAGATGTATTTGCAAGAAGGCCTATCTCTAGCCCGGAGAAGTGATGACCTACCCGTCCTCGGCGCGATGTTGATCAATCTGGGAATCGTCGAGCTTTACCAGGGCAAGAACTGGGCCAAGGCAGCGGCACTCGTCAAAGAAAGCCTAGCGCTGTATCAAAAGATGCAACATCACGAAAAGGTCAGATATATGATGAGCTTTTCAAGCGCGTATATCGACCATGGCCAGTTTTTACTTCCACGAGTAGAGTTGCAAAAGAGCCTAGCCTTGAGTCATAGGGCAAAATCCTTTCACAGCGTTCGCAATCAGCTTATCAATCAAAGCCCTTCGCCCGACGTCCAGGAGGCTATCACACTGGCCATCACGATGGCTCGTACAGCCCTCTGCCTGGCTCGTGAGATCGGTCATCGTGAGAGAATCGGCATATACCTGGCAGGCCTGGGGATGTTGGAGCTAAACTTTGGGGATCAAGCCCTGGCAGAGGAATATCTGAAGGAGAGTCTGGCGATAGCCCGCGAGATCAATAATCGTCAGAGGATAGGCACGCTGCTGGCCTGCGTGGGAGCAGTGGCGATCAATGCTGGGGATTTTGAGCAGGCTGAAATAAGCTTGCAAGAAGGCGTGTCCCAGGCGCTCGAAAACGGAGAGCAAGCAAGGGTATCCCTGGCATTAGCATATCTGGGGGTCGTAGCCGTTGGCCACAGGGATTACGAGCAGGCGGAGTCCCACATAGAAAAGAGCCTGAACATAGCTCGCGAAATCGGGCTTTGGCTGGACGTCCATTCACTACAATCGAGCCTGGCAGCCATATGCCTGAAACGGGGTCATCTCGACCAGGCGGAACAGTACCTACGGGAGGGTTTGCCAACAACACAAGAGACACGACCCCCAAACCCGTTAGCGGAACTGGACAACACAGTCTATCTCGTTGGATGGGGAGATCTCTGCCTTGAAAGAGGCCACCTTGGTTTGGCATCCGAGGCTTTTCATAGAGTCTTGGAGGCAACGGGGTGGGAAACCTTATCTCGAGATATCGCCGCCGCCAAAGACCTGAGTGCTATTGCCCTATACGGCCTGGCACAGGTGGCGGCGGAAAAGGGCGACATCGCCAGCGCTGTGCAACTAGGGCAAGATTGTCTGGACGTTTTCCAATCCTTGGGGTCCCACAGAGCAGACGAAGTTGTAGAGTGGCTAGACGCATTCCTGTAGAAGTAACACGCGACTGGATCAGCCGAGCGAACCTCAATCTGCCATCACGAGCAGCACAGCCCGAGCCGGCCAATAAACCTGCAAAAAGACCGGGAAAATCATACCTGGCAGAAAAACGTAGAGATACCGAAGTCAACCATCCAAAGCCCGAGGGAGTTTCTCTGTACCCCTGTCAGACTGGACACGCCACAGCCAACCCAGGAGCAACAGCGTCCCACCCAGGGCCAATACGACAAAGACTCCGCTCGCATCGCCGCCGCTTTCGGGCAGCAAGCCACCCGTCCCGCCTTCAGCATCAGCAGGAACTGGCGTGAACGCCGATACTTTTCGTACGGCTGCGGTGGGCGTTGGCGTGGGAACATCGGTGGGAATCGTCAGAGACTCTCGATAAGGTAACCAAGCGGCCGTAGCACGCCGCACAGGCTCGAGTTGAGCGCCGAGAACACAACACAGACACGAGAGCAGAATAGCGGTGAGGAGAATGCCTAAAGGAAATCCCCGTTTTCTGCCCCCGGTGAGGCTGCCATGCCCTCGGCCGGACACCTTTTTCCCACAGAAGAGACAGAGATCGGCTTTCCTGCTGACTTTTCTTCCACAATTTTTACACGCGACATCTCCCATATTTCCTCTCTTTGCCCAAGACCCTGTGCATCACCTCATCCAAAGGTCAAATCATCCTCGTCCACCAAGCGTCCCATTTTCTGGAGTTCACGACGCGTACTGTGAAAGAAATGCTTCATTGTCAGCAAGCCACCGTCCGCAGCAGCCAGGAAAGTGGCATTGACAATGACATTGCGGATGTTGCCTCCGGCCAGCTTGAAGCGACGCGCCAGCAAGGACAGGTCGATGTCGGAAGAGCAAGGTACATTTGATGGGAAAAGCGTTTCCCAGATGCGAAGACGATCCTCTTCCTCTGGAAAAGGAAAATCGACTGCAAACTGGAGACGGCGAGTAAAGGCCTCATCCAAGTTGGCGCGCAAGTTGGTAGCCAAGATGGTCACGCCATCATAGACCTCCATGCGCTGCAAGAGATAACTGATTTCGATATTGGCGTAACGGTCGTGGGCATCCTTGACTTCGGAGCGCTTTCCGAACAGGGCGTCAGCCTCGTCAAAGAACAGAATGGCATTGCTGCTTTGCGCTTCACTGAATATCCGCTCCAAGTTCTTTTCGGTTTCGCCGATGTACTTGCTAACTACCGTAGAAAGATCAATTTTGTACAGATCCAGTCCCAACTGACCGGCGATGACCTCTGCCGCCATCGTTTTACCGGTGCCCGGAGGACCGGCAAAGAGCACTGTGACGCCAGAACTAGCTGCGAGCTTGTCGGCGATCCCCCACTCCTCCAGCACCTTGGGTCTTTCACGCACCGTGTCGACGATCTCGTTGAGAAGTCCGAGCTGATCCTTGGGCAGAATGATGTCCTCCCAGGTATAACGGGGCTCGATCTTGCGTGCCAGACCCGCAAGATGTGGATTCGAGTGCAGGCGAGCGGCGGCAAACAAGTCCGACAGCTGAATCGCGTCGTCACGCCGGCCGGCCGCAATGTCCTGGGCTGTGGCCACCGCGTCACGGATCTGACCGGCGGTGAGAATGAACTGTCCCGCTAAAGCGTCCAAATCCAGGTCCGGTTGCACCTGTACCCGATTTGCAAAGTGGCGCCACAGGTCTCTTCGCTGTGGGTAGGTTGGAACCGGAAACTCGGTCCAAAGCAGATTGCGGCTTCGAGCTACACCTCGTGCCAGCCACGATTTTTCCCCGGCTACTATAACCAGGTGCGGGTAAGTGAGCAGTTCGGCAAGCAGACTCGAGGAGGGACTACCGTCCACCAAGCAGGCGTCCCACTCCACAAGAAAGGGAATAGCCCCAACGAGGCGGGCATCACGCAACGCAAGCACCACAGCACTGTACAGAGACTGATCCGCAGCAACTACGGACCGCAAGTTCACCGACAAGAGAGGGCGTTTTGCATTCACCGCGACAAGCCTGGCAGCCGCCTGCTGCGCAGCTTTATCGGGGCCGTAGAAAACCAACAAGGGTTCCTGTTCGATAACCCATTCTATGTCTGGCCACGAAACACCCGCCAGCAGGCGATCCTCCTCGGTTTCCTGTGGCGGAAGCAACAGAGTGTGCGGTCGCAATTCCTCGTGAGGCTGATACCCACCCAGAAGCCACGTGGCGACAGCCACATCGGGACGCAGCATGTGCCCCAACAGCGGCGCGTTGCCTCCCTCACCTGAATTCGGCACTAATTCGAGGAGACGGTTCTTGAATAACCGGGCGTCATCGGCAAAGTATGCAAGATACCTAAGTCGACCCGGTCCTGGCTCGCTCAACAAGTCCAATACCAGATTGATGCTGGCTTGTTTCCTAGTTACATCGTCTTGTAGGTAGCCATAGAGGCCTTCGTAGCGCAGGTCGAGGAAAGGCGCAAAACTGATCAGCAGGACGTCCAGTTCAAAACGGTCAAGGCCAAAGACGTCTACCAGGTGTTGCAGGCGCGTAAGCCGACCCTGTCGAAGGGCCATTTCCACCAGACCACTGGCTTGTTGCTCCGCTACAGATTGTGCTCGTGAGAAGGATTGTTCTTCCTCGGGGGAAAGGGTAACTGTTTGCCCCCAACTGGTACCGAATGGCCGATCCAGCAACTCGACAGCCTGTGCATCTGAAAGATAGAGCCCACGAAACTCATCGGAAGGTGTCTGGCCCGCGAGCTGCCATCGACGGACCTCGCGACCAATTCTGGCGTCAATTCGTCTCAGCTCGGCTTGCAGATATTGAAGGCCGATATCAGCATCATCAAACGCGGCTACCATTAGGCTGCTCCTCACGCTCACGGGCGAGCAACACCACCCGACCTCTTGGGTTTGAAATGAGGGTTCCAAGCGAACCAAAAGTCTAGGGTATGCGAAAGTATACCCCAAGGATTCGGAATGTGCAAGCCCGCGAGTTGACAGATATTGAAGGGGCAGATAACTAATTCTCTCGTCTCCAACTCTGCTTTCGTTGATCAGACTCAGTAGATCCAAATTCTTGGTGTGCACATGTGCGTGTTGATGAAAATCACCTGCGAAACCGTCATTCTGAGCGTAGCGAAGAATCTCCGCCCTGCATTGGGAGACTCCTCGCTCCGCTCGGAGTGACGAAAATTGGATCTACTGAGACTTGTAGCCATTCTCCCTGATCTCGTTTCTTCCTCTTCGTTGCTCTGACGGCGACAGCGGGCTTCTGTACGGAACTTCCGCGTGCCACCTGTCGGCTGCACCAAAGGCTCCACCGCCTCATCAATCCACCTCGCCCCATCCCCGTTAAGAACCGCCTGTGAGATCTGACTCCAATCCCACTGCCGAACAATAGAACCCCTGCGGTCACTTTCTCTAGAATGGCAGCGGGTATCTTCTCAAAAAGTAGGGGCAAGAGTAAGTCGGATTGCCAATCCGACCTACATCCCCCCAAGATATTGAGATGATACGGCAGCGGCCTCCCGAAAAGAAGTGACCGCTGCCAGACTAACTGCGGCCTCTCCGACTGAAGGAGTGGCTGCCTGATAGGCCTCCCACTCTAGATGCTCATCCAACAGGAAGCGGTAATCACCCGCGTTGTCCTGATACAGTCGCCGCGAGATGGTCACCGATCCAAAGCGGCAGACCACGGTCCGTTTCCGGAAACCCACTACCTTCCAGCCCGCAGGAGACTGCTCCAGCAGCCAATCGTCTAGCCTCTTCAGCAGGCGTGCGGCTTCTTCCTGTAGTGGGGCACACCCTGCTTAGTACAACTTCTCTTCCCAATTCTTCACTGCTGGTGCTTCTTGTGGTGTAACTTGATTTGTCATTGGTCTTGTACCTCCGGGTGTTGTCCACATACTAGGATACAAGCCAATGGCTTTCTTTCAACTACCAAATCTGTACAGACACGATGATATGCTTGGGCTTGACAGGTTGTCAAGTTTATGGTACATTTGGACAGGTTGTCCAAATAGTGGACAAGCCTAGGTAAGTGGGTAGAGTTCAATCGATGTTGTACTATCGAGGCGGAAGGTGTCTTTGCCCCAGACGACACCCACATCGCGACGATATAGGGGAGAAGGGAGGTAGATGAAAGAGGGCGTATGCAAACATGTTTTGACACCTTAACCGTTCGGCCCGAAATAGTTCTTTAGCTTGTCTATTAGGAGGATACCAATGTCAGAAAACAAAAGAATAACCAGACGTGAGTTTATTCAACTGGCAGCGATGGGTGTTGCTGGAGCGGCTCTGACGAGTTGCTGTCCCACAGAGGTTACCCCGGACTCCACTCAGGCTCCCACATCAGTCCCGCCCACAGCCAAACCTGGAGAACCCACCACAGTCCCAACTGTCGCCCCAACTGCTGCCCCAGCAACCGAAGAAGCCCCCAAGATTGGCTCGGAATTGATCGGCAAACTGGAGGGGCCAGAGATCATCCGAGACACCAGTCAGTTCCCGACAACGTTTAGCGAAGCGCCAACGCTGGCCGATATGGTCGCAGCCGGCACGCTGCCGCCGATTGAGGAGCGCCTGCCCGATCCCGAAGACCTGATGGTCATCAAGCCGCTCCATGAGATCGGCCAATATGGCGGCACGTGGCGACGCGTGTTCACCGGGCCTGCAGACCATGAGAACGGCAATCGCATCAACTCGAGCGACAAGATCTTGCACTTTGACTACACCGGCTCCAAGATCATGCCCGCGCTAGCCAAGGGCTGGGAAGTCAGCGACGACGGCAAGACGATCACGATTTACCTGCGCAAAGGCGCCAAGTGGTCTGATGGCACGCCGCTCACCGCGGACGACTTTTTGTTTTGGTTCGAGGATATCTACTCGAACCCGGAACTCGTGCCCACGCCATTCGCTGAAATGCAGATCAACGGCCAGCCGGGTGTGATGAAAAAGATCGACGACTTTACCGTGGCCTTCGAGTTCCCAGAGCCGTACTCCTACTTTGTGTATCAACTGGCCGGGAGTACGGGCATCGGCGCTGGGTTCGCGACACGCGGCGCGTTCCAAAACTGGGGCGGTGGGTACTGCCCTGCGCATTACCTCAAACAGTTTTTGCCCAAGTACTCGTCTGAAGAGGAAGTCAACACCATGGCCAAAGATCTGGGCTTTGACAACTGGGTGTCCCTGCTCAAGAACAAGTACAGTTGGGCACACAACCCCGAAGTGCCGGTGATGACGCCCTGGAAAACGGTCTCCCCACTCAACACGCCCACCTGGTCCATGGAACGCAATCCGTACTTCTGGGCCGTGGATACCGAGGGGAACCAACTGCCGTACATTAACGAGATCGTAATGACGTTGGCGGAGAACACCGAGGTGGCCAACCTGCGCGCGATTGCCGGTGAGTATGACCTCCAGGAGCGCCATATGGGACTTGCCAAATTGCCCGTTTTCCTGGAAAATGCAGAAGCAGGTGACTATACCGTGCACCTCGATCCGGCATTCAATGGCTCGGACGCCACGCTGCACATCGGCAACGCATACGAAGGCGATGCCGAAATTGCCCAGTGGCTTAAGACCAAGGATTTCCGCCACGCGCTCTCGCTGGGTATCGACCGCGATCAGCTCAACGAGGCGCTCTGGCTTGGCGTTGCCACGTCCGGCTCGACCGCGCCCTCGCCCGATACAATCTACAGTCCCGGCCCTGAATGGAACAAGAAATGGGCCGAGCTGGATGTCGAACAAGCGAACGAACTCCTCGACGGATTGGGGCTGACCGAGAAGGATAGCGAAGGCTTCCGTCTCCGCACTGATAACGGGGAACGCTTGGTAGTTGAAATGATCACTGCAGGTGGGCAGTTCATTCCCTATACCCAGGTCGCTGAAATGATCAAGCAGCAGTGGAAAGCGATCGGCATCGACGTGAACGTCAAGGAGATGGAACGCAACCTCGCGTTTGGCATAACGGCCAACAACGAACACCAAATCCTCATCTGGGCCAACGATGGTTCGGAAATGCTCTACCTCTTCCCGCGTCATGCGCTGCCGGTGGATCCGTTGGAGTGTCACATGGGTATGGCGTTCGCCAAGTGGTATGCCTCCAACGGCGAGCAGGGCAAAAAGCCAGACGACCCCGAAATGCTGCGCGCGTTTGATCTCTTCAGAGAGGCGTTCGGACTGGACGAAGCAGGCCAGATTGAGAACGCGAAGGAAATCTGGAGGATTGTCGTGGAGCAGCAGTGGAGTATCGGCACAGTTGGACAGTCGCCGGCGTTCATGGGCGTGCGCGTCGTCAAGAACAACATGGGCAATATCCCGGAACGTCAGGTAAACGCGCAGCACGCGCGTACGCCGTGCACTTCGCAGCCGGTGACCTTTTTCTTCAAGTCGTAACCTATTCCCATCCCCCGTCCTTTCGTGATGGGGGATGGGAGTCAACTTCTCCTACCCTATACCTGCACGCGGGAAAGAGGTAGGATAGGGCCAAGAGGTGTGACTCTATGCTAGCTTATATCGCGCGCCGCTTGATCCTGGCGATTCTGACCATCTGGGCGATCACCGTTATCTCGTTCGTCATCATCCAACTGCCTCCGGGCGATTACGTGACCGCGTACATCGCTTCTATGTCGGCTGCGGGGGGCGGGGTGACGGAAGCAGAGGCGCAAGCACTCCGCCTACAATACGGTCTCGATCAGCCGATCCACATCCAGTATCTCAAGTGGATGGGGTTGATCATGCAAGGCAATTTTGGCATGGCGATAGAGTGGGGCCGGCCGGTGCTCGACGTCATCGGCGACCGTCTCTCACTGACAATGGTCATCTCGCTGGCAGCCATCGTCTTCACGTGGAGTCTCGCGCTGCCCATCGGCGTCTATTCCGCTGTCAAGCGTTATTCCATTGGCGATTATGTGGCTACTTTCATCGGCTTCATCGGCCTGGCGATCCCCGGTTTTATGCTGGCCCTCGTCGTGATGTACGTTGGCTTCAAGTACTTTAACGCCAACATCGGCGGGCTGTTCTCGGCCGAGCTCGCCGACGCACCGTGGAGTTGGGTCAAATTCGTGGATATGCTCAAGCATCTCCCGGTTGTAGCGATTGTGCTTGGCCTAGGGGGCACGGCGCAGATGATCCGCATCATGCGCTCCAACCTGCTCGACGAACTACGCAAGCCCTACGTGATGACGGCTCGCGCACGCGGACTTTCCGAGATGCGCGTGATCCTGAAATACCCGGTGCGCGTGGCGCTCAACCCGTTCGTCAGCACGATTGGCTATCTGTTCCCGTACATCGTATCGGGGAGCATCATCGTCTCGATGGTGTTGAGCCTGCCGACGGTGGGGCCGCTGCTGCTCAAGGCACTGATCGCGCAAGATATGTTCCTGGCGGGAACCATCGTGTTGATGCTGGGCGTGATGACCGTCGTCGGCACTTTTCTCTCGGACCTGTTATTGATGTGGATTGATCCGCGTATCCGCTTGGGGAGACAGTGATGACAGAAGCGATACCCCCAGAAACAGGACATACTACGGCGGCTTCCCCGACGCAAGCGCCAGACGAAGAATTTGTCACAACGCGAGCCGAAGAGCAGATCGCGGTCGCCGCGCAATGGCAGCTCATGTGGTGGCGGTTTCGCAAACACCGCTTGGCGATGGCAGGCACCGTCATCCTCATCATCTTTTACCTCGTCGCGCTATCCGCAGACTTTTTGGCTTACACCGACCCGGAGGCTTCCGAGGCGGAGCGTTCCGTGATGCCACCTCAGCCGATTCACTGGATGGATGATGGCAGGTTCAACCCGCACGCGTATCGTATCACAGGCACACGCGACCCCAAGACCTTCAAGCGTGTGTACGAGCCTGACCTTGAGGCCAAGTTCCCGGTGCACTTCTTCGCCAAGGGGTTTGAGTACAAGTGGCTGGGCATTATCCCCAGCGACGTTCACTTGATCGGCGTTGAAGGCGCCTCAGTGGACGAGACGATCTCGCTTATGGGCACGGATATGCAGGGGCGCGATCTGTGGTCGCGTCTGATGTACAGCACGCGGACCTCGCTGTTCATCGGGCTGGCGAGCGTCGCCCTCAGTCTGACCCTGGGGGTGATCCTGGGCGGCATCTCGGGTTACTATAGCGGCGTGATCGACACGATCATTCAGCGCGTCATCGAGATTCTACGCTCTATTCCCACGATTCCGCTGTGGCTGGGCTTGACGGCGGCGCTGCCCGGCAGCTGGAGCGTCGGCCAGGTTTACTTTGCTATAACCGTCATCATCTCACTGCTGGGTTGGACAGGGTTAGCGCGTGTGGTACGTGGACGATTTCTCTCGTTACGTGCGGAGGACTTTGTCATAGCGGCCAGACTGGCAGGCTGCAGCCGGATGCGCATCATCTTGCGGCACATGGTTCCCTCGTTCCTCAGCCACATCATCGCATCGACCACTCTGGCACTCCCGGCCATGATCATCAGCGAGACCTCGCTCAGCTTTTTGGGCTTGGGACTGCGCCCGCCTGCGATCAGTTGGGGAGTTTTGTTGCAGGACGCGCAAAACATCCAGGCGCTCGCCATTTCCCCGTGGTTGCTGATTCCCGTCATCCCCGTCATCATAGCGGTTCTGTCGTTCAATTTCGTGGGCGATGGTCTGCGCGATGCGGCTGACCCTTACGGATAAAACCAAATGGAAAACGGGCACGAGACGTTACTATCGGTACACAATCTCAAAACGTACTTTTTTCAGGATGAAGGGACCGTCAAGGCGGTGGACGGTGCCACTTTTGACGTATATCCTGGGCAAACGCTCGGCATCGTCGGTGAAAGCGGCTGCGGCAAGAGCGTGACGGCCCAGTCTATCTTGCGCATCGTCGATCGACCCGGCCGCATCGTGGATGGTGAGATCACACTGTGCTGCGCCAGCGGCGCCGAGATTGACTTGGCACGATTGCGTCCCAATAGTAAAGAGATGCGCGCTATTCGGGGGACCGAAATCGGCCTGGTGTTTCAGGAGCCGATGACGTCCTTTAGCCCGGTGCATACGGTTGGGAACCAGATTATGGAGGCAATCAGGCTGCATCGCGACGCGAATAAACGCCAAGCGCGGGAGCGCGCGGTCGAGATACTTGGGCAGGTGGGTATTCCCAAGCCGGAGCGCCGGATCGACGAATATGCCTTCGAGTTGAGCGGTGGCCTGCGGCAGCGCGCGATGATCGCCGCAGCGCTTTCCTGTGATCCCCGGCTGCTCATCGCCGACGAGCCGACGACGGCGCTCGATGTGACTACACAGGCACAGATCCTCGACCTGCTGCGCCAGTTACAGCAGCAGCGCGGGATGGCCATCGTGCTCATCACACACAACCTGGGCGTGATCGCAGAGATGGCCGACCACGTGGTGGTGATGTACCTGGGGCGAGTGGTCGAACAAGGTCCGGTGGACGATCTGTTCCATGCGCCCAAGCATCCGTATACACGGGCGCTTTTGCGCTCGATTCCGAGTATCGAGTCGACCCCGCGCGTCAAGCTGCCGACGATCAGTGGCTCTGTTCCGCATCCCTACAGTCGCCCCTCGGGATGCCCATTCTACCCACGCTGCTCGGACTTTATGCCCGGCACGTGTGACCAGCAGGAACCCAGCCTGCAGCCAGTGAATGAAAGGCAAAAGGCAAGTTGTTTCTTATACCAGGACAGGCAAAAGGCAAGTGACGAATAACGACCAGAAGGCAAAATCAAAAGAGCAAGACCCTAATGATCAGGTACTACTCGACGTCAGGAACCTGCGCAAGTTCTTTCCGATTCGGAAAGGGTTTTTGCAAAGCGTGGTGGGGCATGTTCGCGCAGTAGACGATATCACCTTTTACATCAACCGGGGTGAAACACTTTCGCTGGTGGGCGAAAGCGGGTGTGGCAAGACGACGACTTCGCGCTGCATCCTGCGGGCCATCGACCCGACCGAGGGGCAGGTACTCTTTCGCCTGGACGATGGCACGGTAGTAGACGTGGCTGCGCTGCCCGAACGCGAGGTGCAGCAGCTGCGCTGCAAGATGCAGATGATTTTTCAAGACCCCTTTTCCTCGCTCAACCCTCGTATGACCCTGCTAGATATCGTCGGTGAGTCGCTGCTCGTACATGGGATGACAAACCGCCAACAGCGGATGGATCGGGTGGCCGAATTGCTGCATCTGGTCGGGCTGCGGCCCGAGTACATGCGGCGATATCCACACGCTTTCAGTGGCGGCCAGCGCCAACGCATCGGCATTGCGCGGGCTTTGGCCCTGAATCCATGCCTGGTCGTGGCCGACGAGCCGGTCTCGGCGCTCGACGTTTCGGTGCAGGCACAAATCCTCAACCTGATGCTCGAGCTACAGACCCAATTGGGGTTGACCTATCTATTCGTCGCGCACGATTTAAGCGTCGTCAAACATATCAGCGAGCGCGTGGCCGTGATGTATGTCGGCAAAATCGTCGAGATGGCAAAGATGGAAGAGATCTTTTACGCCCCCCGGCACCCTTACACCGAGGCACTGCTTTCGGCAGTACCCAATCCTGACCCCCGCTTGCGCTCGCAGCGCATTGTGCTGGAGGGCGAAGTTGCTGACCCGGCGAATCCGCCGTCGGGCTGCTATTTCCACCCGCGCTGCCGTTATGCAAAAGAGATATGCCGCGTAGAAACGCCGGTGCAAAAGGAACTCTCGCCCCGTCACTTTGTGAGCTGCCATCGAGCAGGTGAGATTAGTTTGCGCGGGGTTGTAATGAATAAACCCGGAGGAATCGAAAAATGAAAATCCGATACTCGCGAGATCCGCAAAGCTTTGCAAGAATGAATACCGCTGAAATCAGAGAGGAATTTCTGGTGGCTGATCTGTTTGTACCTGATGAGGTCAAATTGGTCTATTCGAACATCGACCGGATGATCGTAGGATCAGCCGTGCCAACGCGTCAATCGTTGAGCCTCGATGCCGGCGCAGAACTGAGAGCCAAATACTTTGCCGAGCGACGGGAGACTGGGGTCTTTAACATTGGTGAGCAGGGCAGTATTACAGTCGATGGCCAGGAGTACGCGATGGCTTACCAGGAGATGCTGTATATTGGCCGGGGCAGCAAGGAGATAAGATTTTCAAGTGCTGACGCCAGCCGTCCAGCTCGGTTCTATATCATTAGCCTTCCCGCCCACAAAGAATACCCAACTACCCATATCACCCAATCTCAGGCCAACCGGGTCGATCTTGGCAGCAAAGAGGCAGCCAATGCACGGACCATTTTCCAGTATATCCACGAAGGTGGTGTCCCAAGCTGTCAATTGGTAATGGGCTTCACCGAACTAGCCCCTGGTAATGTCTGGAATACAATGTCAGCCCATACTCACGAACGCCGGTCGGAAGTATATATGTATTTTGATTTAGCCGGCGACAACGTGGTCTTTCACTTGATGGGCAGTCCACAGGAGACCAGGCACATTGTGGTTAGAGATGGGCAGGCGGTGATTTCTCCCAGTTGGTCGATCCACGCCGGGGCCGGCACCGGTCCCTATAGCTTTGTGTGGGCCATGGGTGGCGAAAATCAGACCTTCGACGACATGGACCCCGCTCCGATGGACCAGGTGGCTTGATAGCCTGTTTACAGGGGTAATTGTGAAAACCATTCGGTGGGGCATCATCGGCTGCGGCGATGTGACAGAAATAAAGAGTGGCCCGGGCTTTCAAAAGGCCGAGAACTCTAGATTGGTGGCCGTGATGCGGCGCAATGGAAAACTGGCCAAGGATTATGCCCAACGCCACGATGTGCCAAAGTGGTATGATAACGCCGACGCCTTGATCCAAGACCCTGATGTAGACGCGGTTTACGTTGCCACACCACCTTATGCCCACAAAGAATACACCATACTGTGTGCCCAGGCCGGGAAACCGGTCTATGTTGAAAAGCCAATGGGGATGAACTTTGCCGAGTGTCAGGAAATGATCGAGGCCTGTCGGGCGACTGAGGTGCCACTTTTTGTGGCTTACTACCGGCGCAGCCTCCCCCGCTTCCTAAAGATTAAAGAGTTGCTCGATGCAGGGGCAATTGGCGACGTGCGTGGCGTGACTGTGAAACTCTACATGCCGCTCCCTGACGAACTTGACTGGCACTATACCCCCGAGGTCGGAGGGGGTGGAAAATTCGTCGATATGGGCTGCCACACACTCGATTTTCTGGATTATGCCTTGGGGCCGATTCGATCAGTAGCAGGGTTTGCCGGGAATGGTCTAGAGGGAACCTCACGCGGGTGGTTGTGCGATTCAAGAAACGCA
>CAZKDJ010000033.1:0-29529 GCA_964551295.1 uncultured Anaerolineales bacterium
GATAATTGTTGCCGTCGTAGATGCGCAGGGCAGTCGTGTCGGGAGGCAACACGACTGTGCCGCTCGCCTGGATATTGACATTGTATTTGGCGTCCACCCCCTCCAGATTTGTGAGGCCGGTGAGCACCTGTCCCCCATGCGAGGTGTGGGCATAGTGAACGGCCAATTCCTTTGCCTCCTCAATCCAGTAATCGGGTATCTTGCTCAGGTCGGTACAGGTGTGATCGATGATGATCGGCTCGCCAAGCACCGCCTCATCGACCACAGGCGAACCGCTGTCCTTGGCAGGACCATCCCCTGAGGCAAAAGATAGCCCTCTCGTGGACAGTCCCACCAACAGCACGCACAACCCCAAAGTTGTAAAAAGCCTTGTCTTCATGATAACTCCTTTCAAATATAGATTTTTGTAAAGACGGCCATTGTTCCCCGTCATCGTTCTCTCTATTGTATCCGCAAGGAACTGATTGGCAAAGCCACCGGGTCTGACTGGGCATCATAAGATCCGTACCACCGATCAGATCCTGAATCTGGACGACGAGCGCGCCAGCACCGGAGCCACCGTGCGCGATATCAAACCCCTCCAGCGTGATCCCCTGACCATAGAAGCAGGTGACGTATCATCTCAATATCTTGGGGGAATGTAGGTCGGATTGGCAATCCGACTTACTCTTGCCCCTACTTTTTGAGAAGATACAAGGTGACGACGGTGTCATTGTTTCGCAGTCGCGCCTGGTAGGGCACCTCGGAGCGGACGGTGACGCCCTGGGCAAACGTGCCGCGCAGGCGCACGCGGCCTGTATACGTGCCCGGGCGCACCAGAATGAGACTGTCATCCGGCACGTTATCCAACGCGTAGGTGATGGTAGCCCACGAATCACCGGCCGTGCCCCCGGGGATGTCATCTGCGCCATCGATGGCCACATAATAGACGTCGCTCTGAGCATGCATCGACGACAAACCACCGAGCACTCTCGTTGGCATCGCCAGCAAGGTCAGCGTAAGAGCCAGTCCCAAGAACCTCGGCGCGATATGAGCACTCATTATGCAATTGAACCAAAGGGGTAGCATGGTCAGAGGACGGCTCGTCCCTTTTCCCCACCTTCTCTCCCTTCTTCGGCTAGTGAAGAAGGGAGAGAGGTGTGATGGGAGGTGCTAAAGGGGAAGACATAAATCCACGCATAGGCAAACTGCTCACAACTGTTGCCAATGAACAGCCTCGCCTTCATAACAGCCAGACATACTCCCACACTACCCGCAAAAGCGTGCGAGTCACCCTCTCTACTATACTGTGAGAGGATTGCATCCCAATAAGGCTTTAGAGTATCTTCTCAATAGGGGGGGTGGGGGGGGGGGGTGGGGGGTGCCCCCCCCCCCCCCCCCCCCCCCCGCCCCCCAGATTATTGAGATGATAGGCTTTAGACGAGTATACCACTTCCCCGGATGGATGTCATCGGACTAAAGTAGGATTTCCAAACTACAGAAAAAGCCGGCGTTGCCGCCGACCTTTTACCGGTGATCGCACAGGACCTTGGTACTAGACTCATTCTAGTTGAATGATCTTGTCCTTAAGTGCCTTCGTCACAGCCTCGGTCCGACTCTTGACGCCTAGCTTGGCGATGATTTGAGTGACGTGGTTCTTGACCGTGCGCTCGGTGATGTTGAGCTTCTTGGCGATCCCCCTATTGCGCAGTCCCTTTGCCAGCAAGCCCAACACCTCGTATTCTCGCTTGGTAAGATTGTGTCCCCTCTGCGCGGCCGAAACGCGCTTCACCAGCTTGGTGGCAATATGAGCGGGCAACAGCGACTCGCCGCGGGCCGCTGCACGGACAACTTCCAAAAGCTCCTCCAGTTCACTACCCTTGAGCACATAACCCTTCGCCCCCGCCTGAATGGTCCGGTAGATGTACTCGTCCTGGTCAAAGGAGCTGAGGATTACCACCTGCGCCTCGGGGACGTGTTTCTTGATCTGGCGGGTCGCCTCGATCCCCCCTACCCCGGGCATCTGCACGTCTATCAAAACCACGTCAGGGCGAAGCTCCTTGGCCAGCCGAATCGCCTCCTGACCGTCGCAAGCCTCACCCACTACTTCAAACTCACCCGCGCCCTGGAGCATGACCACCAGCCCCTCACGGACGACGAGATGATCGTCGGCAACCAACACTTTGATCTTGCTCATACACAGCCCCCCTGGTCTCAGTACCCGTATATTGTACAACGAATGCCTCTAAATGCAATTCGCACGACAGCCTGGGGAGCAGCGAGGGCATCCCGAACGTCAGTCATCCTTAAGGATCAGGGGCAAGCAACCTTCGATGACGGGCCAAAAGGCGTTGTTGGATAGGTCCGATTGTCCGCCAGCGCCCTGCGTCCTGAGGGCAAAGTAGACCGTCTTCTCTCCAGCGTATGGAACCACTGCCGTGTAGGTCTCTACATCACCAAGTAGCGCGTCGGTGAGCAGTGTAGCGCCATCCCAGCTGGACTCTGCAATCAGGGTCTCGGAATAACGCAGCGTCGTGGTGATCGCATCTGGCGGCGCACTCCAGGCCAACACAGCCGTCAACACACCGGTGCCCGTAATGGCGTCGGTCACGCGTAAATCCGTCACGGCTGCGGGAGGAGGAGGGCGGTATTCGTCGGCGCCCACATCGGCGGCCGGGCCAATGGGCCGCCAGTCACCGTCGATATCGCCGGGCACATCGGGCGGCGCTGCGACCAGATCGATAGCCGCGGTCGCCGTCGATGCCAGGTGTAGATCGCCGCCCGCCCCGTCGACGAACAGGGTCAGCGGTGCGTCGGTCACGTTCCCCTCCAGGGTGGCGCTGCCGCTCCGGTCCCGCAAGTTGTGGCTGACCAGGTTGTTGACCAGATCGACGTCGGTGTGATCAAAGCGCCACTCGATGGATGAAAAGGGCATCTGCGTCGAAGCGACCGTGTTGTGCAGCACGCGGGCGCCGCACGCCTGCCACAGGCAAACGCCGCAATCAAACCCATAATCGGACGAGAATAACCCACCATCGCTGGCAAAGACAAAGTTGTTGCGAATGACGCCTCCATAGTGATCGACGTACCCGCCACCGGCACCAGGGCAAGGGTTATCCAAATACACCCGCTTGTTGCTGGCGCTCTCCGACATGCCGAACCCGATGCCACGGGCGTTGTCGCGAAGCACGTTGCGCTCGACCTGCGTATCGCGGCAACTGACCCACATGTGAACGCCGTGCTCGGAGAGCCCCTCCGGGCACCAAAACCCCTCGATGACGTTATCACGGATGACCCAATCCCGAGCCTGGTGCGCGTCTACACCGCCCGTGTAGCAGTCGTTGCGAATGTGAGATCGCCCAACGTCGGTCAGCTCAATGTGCGAGCAAGCGATCTCACCGTTGTCTGGAAAATAGAGCGCGTTGTCCCCTGTGTACGGGTTGATCTTGATCGCTTGCTCGCCAGGGTCAACAATGTGAACATTGTAGATCAGCGTACCCACCGTATCGGCGCTGCTGGTGGACATCACGTGGATAGGATGGTAGTAGGCCTCCCGCAGCGTCACGTCGGCGATGGTGATATTCGAGGCGACGATCTGGACGATCTCGGTAGTGGCATAGTTGCCGTCCAGAACGACGGCCTCGCGGTTCCCGCTGGCAGAGCGCAGCGTCACATTGGGGGTATCGACCCGCAGATAGGCGCCGTCCAGGTTGTACACCCCATCTGCGATAGAGATCGTGTCGCCGGCCTGGGCATTGTTCACCGCGCTCACGAGCCCGGCGACGCTGGAGACGGGGACAACGCGGCCGGTAGGCCCGGCAAGCGGTGGACAAAGGTCGTCCGCCACGGCACTGTTCTTCCCGGTCCCGTCCCCAACCAGAGAGGCCGATAGCGAATGTGAACCTGTGGGAAGAGACAAAGTCAATGCAAATAACAGAAGGAACACCCGCGTCTTCATTTGTCCTCCTTTTTACCGCCGAGACGCCGAGGACGCAGAGCTGTACGTTTTCGCAGAGAAACAAGTTGTCTCTCTGCGGCCAGAATGAATTCCTCTGCGTCTCTGCGGTGAGCAGTTACCCGAATTTTATAAAGTGTAAGTGAAGGTCACAGATAGACGTGGTGCGGGCATGCCTGGGAAAAGGGAGGATCGTACCTTTGAGCAAGAGATCCTGAGAAACCAACCTCAACACCCAATCCACACAGCCGGAATAGGAAACTACCTGCTGCTTATGCAACGGGCAACCAGATGGTAAAAGTGGAACCCACACCCTCGCGGCTCTCCACCGTTATCCCTCCGCCGTGCAGTTCCACAATCTCTCTCGAAATCGCCAGCCCTAACCCCGTCCCAGGCACATCCAGCAATCGAGCATGTTCCCCCCGAAAGAACCGCTCAAAGACGTGTGGCAACTCCTCCTGTGGTATCCCTATCCCAGAATCTGCCACTGTCACCACAGCCCGCACACGGCCATTCTCGCCCTCCTCGCTGACAGAAACCACGACCTCTCCCCCCGACAGGGTGTAGTGAATCGAGTTTGCCACCAGGTTGTCCAAGACCTGCATGATTCGATTGGGATCCACTAGAGCCACCGGCTCTTGCTCCGCCAATTGACAACTCAGCGTCAATCCCTGCCCCTCCGCGGTCGCCCGGTGGCTGGCAACGACCTCGGCAGCCAATTCGTTGAGCGAGGTCAGGTGGGGTTCCATCTCCAGACGCCCGGCGTCGATGCGCGAGATCTGCAGAATATCCTCGACCAGCTTGGCCTGCCGATCAGCCTCTTGCACGAGCATCTCCAGGTATTCACGCATCTTTTGGGGTGACGATCTTTGCATGAGAGCCGCGTACAACTTGATCGTCGTGATGGGCGTCCGCAACTCGTGAGAAACGTCGGATACGAAACGGGACTTCATCCTGTCCAACGCCTTTAGGTGGCTGATATCGTGAGCGGCGATCACCACCGCCGCACCCTTCATTCCCGGCTCAAGAATCGGCGCGGCGGTCAGTTCCAGATCCAGCTCGGCCAGCTCCAGAACGGCTTCCGACCGCTGCTCAGCCTGTGCCACCAGGCGACGCACCGTCTCCTGCAGTTGCTCGGCATCCTCAGGCGAAAGAACATACGTAAGCCATTCTGTGACCACGGGGTTAGCCTCGAGTATTTCCCCCTCCATATTGGCAACGATGATGCCATCGGTGGAGCTGTGTAGAATCGCCCGAAGCCAAGCATACTGAGCCTGGAGTTCGGCAGTACGCTCCATCACCCGCTGCTCCAACCGACGCGCATAGTCCCGCTGCTCCCGGTGCAATCCAGCATTTTCGATAGCGCCAGCCGCCTGGCCTCCGATGGTCATGGCCAGCTTGACCTGTTTATCAGTAAAGGCGTTGCCAACCTCAGGACGGTCCAGCGCCATCAGGCCCACCACTCGCTCCCGGCTAATCACCGGCACGAGGAGCAAGCATCCCACGTCGAATGACTCGACCCATTGACGTGGGATAGAGGAAGCACGCACGTCGGGGATGAACAGCGGACGACGCTCCCCAATGGCCTCAACCGCCTCGGGCACACCCTCCACCCGTCGGGGATAAAGCGCCTGTGTGAAAAGCTGCCTTTCCTCCGGATCGATCTCACCGGAGGCGAGCTGAGACATGATGGGATGCAGATTTTCCTCACTTTCGTCTAGCAGAAGAACCGTGCAGCGATCAGCTTGACACGTGCGGGCGGCCCGAACAGCAACTTCCTCGAGAATGTGATCCAATTCCAACGTCGAGTTGATGGCCCCGGCGATCTCTAGCAACAGACTAGCTTCTTCAGCACGCCGCCGCTGCTCGGCGTAGAGGTACGCGTTCTCGATAGCGACGGCTGCGTGGTTGGCGAAAGCCTGCAAGCGCTTCGCATCGGCAAGAGAAAACTGACTCGGACGTGTACCATCTACATTCAAGAAACCCACTGTGTGCCCCCCCACTTGGATAGGAGCACCAACATAAGATAGCAACCACTCCTGTCCTTCTAGCACCACCCAATCGGGATCAGCGGTTGTGTCCCCTACGATAACGGGCTCTTCCGTCCGTACCATCCTCACAAACGTGGGAAAATCAGCAATGGGTAAAGAGAGATCCATCATAAGATCTTTAGCGCCCAGCTTCTCTTGACCCCGCCAGCGGACAATGCGCGCGACGCCGCCATTTTCCATCAACATGATGCTGAAGGCATCTCCAGCGACGACGCGTTCCACCTGCTCCAGAATGCGATCGAGCACCGGGTCTAACTGCAACGTGCTATCGACGGCGGCAGCAGCGGCTGCCAGAGCCTCGGCCAACTCCCGCTGCCCTCGCTCAGCTTGGAAAAGGCGGCTGTTCTCAATAGCCACAGCCACCTGCCTAGCCAGGGAGCTCAGAAGCACGATGTCGCTATGAGGATAGTAGTCGTCTGGATCGCGTCGCCCAAAGAGCCAGACCCCCACCGTATTTTCTCGCATCTCGAGAGGAATCACCAACCGTACCCAGCCCCACTCACCCCGTGCTTCAGGCATAGGTGATCTATACCGACCCGCCGAGGCCAACAACCGCCGCACCTGCTCGCCGGTCACCGATGTCTCATCCAACGTGATGCCACGCGCATAGATGAAACCAAAGGTGCCATCCTCCGTCAAAAGGAGCGCCGACTGACGAATGAGCAGGCTCGGCGCCACCTCGTCGGCCAGCAACTGGGCCAGCGTGTCGCGATCGAGCGCCGTGACGATCCGGCTGGTAAAGACGCGGAGAACCTCGTCCGGGTCGTGCCTGGCGTCGTAAGCCAGCCGGTCAATCAACCGCTGAAAACGAGCACGCAGCGGCAGCGCGGCGATGACGAAAAGCAGCGAGATCACCAAGCCGAAAACGACGGAATCGCCATTGAGCCACTGGCTTCCAATAGAGAAAACGAGAGCGAAAACCGTGGCATACAACAGGAAGAAACTGTATGAACTCAACAGTCGATTGGCCCTGAACTCCAACGTGCCCAAGCGGCGCTTGTAGATGGCGTAGATGTAAAAGAACGGCAACAGGGGAATTGCAAAAGCCAGGACATATAAAGTCAGTCCTCTTGGAAGAGATACATCGAGAAGCACCGGAGCAATCCATAACACAATTGCCGGGCCAAACGCCAGCCCTGTCCCAATCAACATCAAGCGTACTGCAAGTTTGTCCAACAAGTCCCTAGTCAGCAATCGAAAGATTAAAAGCCCCAAGCTACTCAAAAAGGCCAATAGCAACCCTACATAGTACAACGTTCCATGGAGCACCTGAAAGAGATCGAGAATGGCCAATACGATGGCAATTACATAGATAGGCAAAATTCGCCAGTGCCGTCGGAGAAGAGAACTTGGAACGACGAGATGGAGATGCAAATAGATGGGCGTCCAAAGCCATGCAAGTGAGTGCTGGAGCGGAGAAGCATAGGCCATTCCTCGAAACGAGTGTGCTCCCACCGCCAGCCAGATTGCGGTCACGTAGTTGAATAGGACCAGCAGCCACCACCGCAGGTCGCGAGGGCGCAGAAGCAGCAGGATGAGCGTCCCGGCGAACCAAAAAGGGATGTACAAAGGTAAGCTATCCATCAGGCGACGGACTCGACCTATATTCGTGGGGCCGAGCATTCGCCAGTCGGTGGTCAGTTCCTGATCGCCTCGGCGAAATGTGATCGGCACAGTTTCGCCAGGGTCATAGCCACCAAAGAGAACGCCAGTTCTGTCGCGCCGATGGCCGCCGTATGTAAAGTCACCGACAACCAACATCTGATCCCCAACCTGTAGAGTGACTCGGTTTGCCTCACACCAAACCGAGTCAACTTCACAGGATTCGATCGCCGTGACTGTCCAATCTGCCCCCCAATCAAGCCCGGGATATGGCGCCAGGTAGACGGCTGCGTAAGTGTAAAACAGGCACACGGCAAGCGCAAGAACCGACAGCAAGACGAGCCACCAGTTCGGCGTGCGGAGAAAATCGCCATTTTGAGCCCCCATATCACATCAACCCAAGTTCGGGAGGGATCACCGTCCCTACACTTTTGAGCAAGGTCGTCAAAGGCTCTATCTGTCTGGCGATCAACTCACTGAGGGGTCGCGGATCAATCAAGCACATGCCATCGATAAGCTGCTCCGCAGATTGATGACGTTTGACGATGTGATATACGCAATAGCTAATCGCTCCACAGCGGATAAGAATCTGCTGGGCGGCTTCCAGCGCTCCAAGATCGTCAACCTGAGTACGTAATGACTCAAACCGAGCACGCTCAGGGTGATCGGCGTTCATTGCATACAGAATCGCCAGGTTGTTCCGCCCCTGCTCCCAATCCGGGCTAGCAGGCGATTGCAACGCATCCACCAAGTCGTCGTAGATATTCACGTTCACACCAACCAGAAAACCGAGATCATACAGACTCTTGGCAACATCAGAGGATGCTTTTCCTAAAAGTGCTCCAATTTGAAGCGCCGCACCGAAATATGGAGCACTCTTTGTCTCCGCGACTCTCCAGTAACCCTCTTCACCAGCCAGATTCTGCGTATCCAGATTCTGACCGAACGATACAGTGAGCGCCATTCGAGCCAGACTAGCGTATATGACAGCTCGCCGGGCCATTTCAACTGGAGCTCGCTCAATCACACAGAAAGCAGCTGACTGAAATGCAAAAGCCAGGTTGGCTGTAGCAGCCTGGCCAAGTTGATGGTACATACCCCGAGGATCTTTATCAAGCATGTCATCTACCAGCAAAAGACTCAACTGCAAGCAGGAGATTGACGCTGCACCGGGGATCGCTGCCGACACCTCGCCCCCCCCCGCCTGACAAGCCAATAGAGGAAATTCCCACAGTTTTATGCGATGCTGAGTCATGGCATGGTCAAAGATTTTCGTCATCTCTGGCCACGCGGCCACTTCTGGCAAGTCTAGCACCTGAGCTACAACATCTTCCAGCGACATTCGTACCTCACTGATAAAAATAAATCGCAGTGCGAAGTGACTGCACTGCGATCCATCTACACAGCGACCCTATGCAAAAATGAGCGTTCAGCCGCTTACAGAAGGATATACAATCCCCTCCCCGCATCCGAGACTCAATACCAAGTAGGCGCATTCGGGCCAATGGGACCTACGATCTCCTCTACCTTCGTCACCTCCGTGAGCTTGCGTAGCGCCGCCAACAGCGCGTTCTCCTCGCTGTCCGACGTCAACAGCGCGTGGAAATCCTCTATCTTGAGCATGGTCTCACCCCCTCTCCCGGCCCAGGTTATCCGTACTCCCCTCCTCAACGAGAGCCGATGGCCATCAACCTCACAAATCTCCTTTGCGCCAGTCAGTATAGCACAGGTGTAGAGCCTGTCAAGGTTTTGGCGAACAAAAGCGCCTAGCTGAGCCACAGTAGCCCAAAAAAGCTGTGGGGACCTGCCACATTCAACGCCACAGGCCCCCACAGCTCAACAAACGCACTTGCCAATTTTGCGGTCTCTTACGCGCCCTCTGCTGCAGCCTCCTGTACAGCAGGCCGGCGCAGCAGGCTATTGATGAGCAGGAGAAAACCGACGAACAATAGCGTGGCCGGCCCCAGGGCGCTGATCAGAATCCACCCAGGGAACAAGGCCGACATGCCAATCATCCCGAGGGCAGCCATGGCGCACAGAATGGCACCGGCGATAAAGAGGCCGTTCGAGCGCGCCTTGAGATTGACAATCAAAAAGGCCAATCCCACCGACAGTGGTTCAACCGCCCACAACACCGCCCAAGACTCCCAAAAATCGGTGACGGCGCAGAATTGGAGCACCAACCCGTTGGCCCCAATGATGATGGCTGGAATCAGCAACCAGATCGCACGGGCTGCGCCAGCCCGCCGCATAGTGATCGCGGCGAACAAGAAACCCAAGGCCAATGCCCAAACCTCCACCGGCCACAACCACTCCCAGGCATCCCACGTATCGAGGAGGCTGGTGTAGAACAGAATGCCGCCAGTGGCCAGAATCGGCACGCCGGGTATGAAAAGGCTCCCCCAGCCCCGCTTACCCAACACCAGGAAAGGCGTCACCACAAAGATCAAGCCTATCCCCACGACAACCAGCGGCCACAGCCGCCACGATCCCCAGTGCAGCAAACTTACACCCAACATCGGCATCACCAGCGTGAAAGCCAATGCCAAGCCTCCCATCAGGATCAATAGCGCGCCCATCAAAATCGAAAATCGCCTGCTCATGTCTTTCTCCTTGTCTCTCAGATTCACCCACAGGATATCACATCATCAAGCGCGTCGCCTATCCATTAGCTAACAAGTTGCTATCGAGTTTTCAACAAGTGCGGCTTGGCACACGGAGACGAAAAAGGCCGTGGGGAGCGAGTGACGCCCCTCCACGGCCTGGTAAAGCCTCCTTTACATCACCTCTTTCTACGGCGGGTGCGCTTGGCCAATACCGTCCGCTCATCCACGATGCGCAGTTCGCACACCTTGCGGAAGTGGTAACCATAGATGGCACACGTCACCGCCTCCGAGAACAACTTGGGGCGATGGAAAAGCGTCCACAACAAAAGTCTCCAGTAGTAAAACCGCTCCTTACCCAGGATGCCCAGGTACACGATCGAGCGGAAGAAAGCTAAGACATGCTGAAAGTCCAAAGGCGACTTAATCTTGGGCGGTTTGTACTCGCGCAGAAAAGTTCTAACGCGCTCATAGTACTGCTTGGGCGAGTAAATCTGCTCCATGATGCGCTTGTACCCATCATGCAATGTATCCAGATTCATGCGCGAGATGATGTTCGTCGTGCCGTCTACATTATCCCCCGTGGGCCCTTCCTCACGCAGGCGTCCCTCCCGCTTCAGGCGCTCGTACAGCCGCGTGCCCGGGATCGCCTGCAGCAGCCCCACCATCGCCGTGACAATGCCGCTCTGTTGAATAAAGTCGATCTGGCGCTGAAAGATCGATGGGGTATCGCTATCGAAGCCGACGATAAAGCCGCCCTGCACCTCCAGCCCGGCCCGCTGGATGCGCTTGACGTCCTTGAGCAGATTCCGATTTTTGTTCTGTATCTTACTGCACTCGGCCAAGCTATCCTCATTCGGCGTCTCGATGCCGATGAACACGGTGTCGAACCCCGCATCAACCATCAGTTGCATCAACTCCTCGTCGTCGGCCAGGTTGATGGAGACCTCGGTGTGAAGCGGGATGCCGTCCTTGCCCTTCTGCCACTCGATGAGCGCGGGCAGCAATTCGGTCTTGAGCGCCCTTTTGTTGCCGATAAAGTTATCGTCCACGAAGAAAACCTTGTCTCGCCAGCCCAGGGCGTAGAGGCCGTCCAGTTCCGCGACGATCTGCCCGGCAGTCTTGACGCGCGGCTTGTGGCCGAACAGGGCGGTCACGTTGCAGAACTCGCAATCAAAAGGACAGCCACGCGAGAACTGGATGCTCATCGTGGCGTACCGCTTCAGATCGGCCAGCTCCCACATTGGGGCCGGGGTCTTTTGGATTTCTGGGAACTCGGAGGTCTCGTAAATGCGTCGGGCTTGCCCCCGCTCCAAATCTGCCAGAAACAGAGGGAGCGTGATCTCGGCCTCGTTAAGCACAAAATGATCGACCTCCTCGAACTGCTCGTATTCGCTGACAAAAATGGGGCCGCCGGCGACGGTTTTGACGCCCGCCTGCTTGCAGCGAGATATGATCTGGTGAGCAGAGTCCCGCTGCACCGTCATCGCACTGACAAACACATAATCCGCCCAGGCCAGATCCCTGTCTCGAAGCTTGGTCACGTTGACGTCGACCAGACGCTTGTTCCACTCCGATGGCAGCAGAGCGGCCACTGTCAACAGGCCCAAGGGGGGCAGAGAGGCCTTCTTGCGAATGAACTTGAGGGCGTGCTTGAAACTCCAGAACGTATCAGGAAACTTGGGATAGACTAATAGGATGTTCACTGGTTCTCCTTTTTGACATTTTATAATAAAAACAGTCCCTTTGCAGCCGCGATTGAGTTTGAATTGATGCTGGGTTGGGTCGGTAAAGTTGGCGCCAGGTGGAGTAGCCGCCTTAAAATCCACCTCACCCGATCAACCCCAGGCAGCATCGAATTTGAACCTTACGGTCCAAGCACATCGACCAAGCCATCGAGCAAGCTGCCTACGCCGATGATCATGCTGACTTCGACGACCAACGCAAGGGACAAGAAACCGCCAACTATAGCGATGAGACGGCTCATTCCCTGAGCCAAGCGCCTATTTCCGGCCAACCAGATGGGTGTCCAAATCGAAAGAATGACAATCAGCAACTCAAAGACCCACAAAAAGATCCAGTGCTCCCAATATTCGGTCAGTGAACAATAGGTCAAGATTATCCCCGTCCCAAAGACAATGCCCGTCGGGATCAACATCCAAATGGAGGAGGTGACGTACATGATGCCGAACAGAGCCAGAGAGACCAGGAATATCTCGATTGGCCAGCCCACTTCAAAGATTTCCCAAAAGTCCAACACAGTAGCCATGGTCAACATACAACCGTTGCCAATGAGCACAATCCCGATCGCGCCGGAAACAGCCAATCCCCTACTGCGCTTGCGATCCCTTTCAGCTTGCCTTCGCGCCCGCTTATCGATCACATCCTCCACTTGCTGTCCGGCCTTGGCCCCCAGCGCCGGCGGGGTTTGTGGAGCAGAGGGAGGCTCCGGCGCCTCTGGTACCGCAGCCACGCCCCTAGGCTCATCGTCCTGCGCCACACCAGCGGTATCGTGCAACGCGTCCGTCGTCGCATCGGTGACCTGGTGCAGGGCCTCGGTCGTTTTGGCGATGGCCCAGCGCCCCATAAAACCCAGCGCGCCCAGGAAATCCCTCCCGGCATTACGAAGACTCTGCGTACCCTCGGCGCCCGCCGCCGCCAGCCGCTGCCCTATCGACGCATCAGTGTCGTCGGCAGCGAACTCGGCATCCGTGATCCGCTCCCGCGCCGTGCCGGAAAAGACCGCCACCGACTCGGACGGCGCCTCCGACGTGGTGAAGGAGAACGGCAGCGAGATGCGCTGCGGCACCTCGATCCCCACCTCTTCGGCCGCCGCCCACAGCGCCTGGGCCATCTCCTCAGTGCTATCGTAACGATCAACGGGCCGCTTGGACAGGGCCTTTAGCACGATCCGTTCAAACGGCTCGGGAATATCCGGCTCGATCTGGCGTGGAAGCGGCAGGGGATCGTTGAGGTGTTTCATCAAGACAGCCAGCGGTGTATCGGCATCGAAGGGCACCTGCTGAGTGAGCATCTCGTAGAGCATGATCCCCAGCGAGTAAATATCGCTGTGGGCGTCGCTTTGGCCCTCGAGTCCCTGCTCGGGCGCCATATAGTTCAACGTGCCCATCAGCGCTCCCGAGGCCGTGTGCTGCGTGCTGCCGACGATCTGGGCGATGCCGAAATCGGTGATGACCGCCTCGCCGCGCTTGGTCAGCAGGATATTGGCAGGTTTGAGGTCGCGGTGAATCATCCCCTCGCTGTGGGCGTAGGCCAGCCCGTCGAGCACATCGAGCATCACGCGCACGATCTCACCCAACGGCATGCGCTCGCTACGCAAGCGGTAGTCGTTCAGGCGCGTCTTGAGCGTATCCCCCTCGAGAAGCTCCAGGACGATGTAATAGACCTCGCCCTCTACATCCGAATCAAACACCTGCACGATATTGGAGTGGCGCAAAGCAGCCACCGCCCGTGCCTCGCGCCGGAAGCGCGCCAGAAACTCGGCGTCCTCCACCAGATCGGAGCGCAACACCTTGATCGCCACGTAGCGATCGAGCTGGGAATGATAGGCTCGGTAAACGCGCGCCATCCCGCCGCGTCCCAGCGGCTCCAGTACGCGATACCTGCCCAGCATCTGTCCTTCCAACAAAGCCATTGCAGTTCCTTTTTCTTCCGTGCCCAATAACGGCGACTCATCCGCAGGGGGTGATTTTTTCCGTCCCAGTCTCATCATTCACCTTCCTGCAGATAGGATACCACAGCGCCGACCAGACTGCCTATCGTTCAGCTAACAATCGGCTATCGAATTGTGTGCGTAAAACGTAAAGCGTAAAACGTAAACGACGCTTACGTTCTACGCTTTACGGCTTGCGTCCACGCCTGTACTCCCCCGCCACCCAACACCCGCTTTCACCCCTGCATGACCAGCTTGTACCCCAACCCCCGTACGGTGAGCAGCATCTGCGGATCGGAGGGATCGGATTCGATCTTGGAGCGCAGCCGGCGCACCAGGTTCTCCACCTGGTAGTCATATACTCCCTCCTGATACTCGGGCCAGACGGCGATGCCGATATCATCCTTCGAGCAGACCTGCCCCTGGCGCTCGTAGAGGTAGGCCAGCAGCGCAAACTCCTTGGGGGCGAGTGTGACCACGCGCCGATCCACCCGCACCACACCCGCCGCCACGTCCACCTCCAACTCGGGGAAGGGCGTGTCGCGAAAGGTGATGTCGGGATCGTGAAAGGTCAGCACAACGTCGCCGACCTTGATGCGATCCTCGTCGTGAAGCGCCGTGGGAGATAGCAGGCGCTCGTCGTTGAGAAAGGTGCCGTTGGTGCTGCCCATGTCCTCCAATATCACACGCCAGCCATCGCGCCGCACCTGGGCGTGCTCACGCGAGACGCGCTTGCTGGTGATGACGATATCACTCTCCACCGCCCGCCCGATGACGATCGAGTCGCCGGTCAGGGGATGCTCGCGCCCGGTGGGATCAGTGAGATATGGCACTTGCTCGGTTTTTGACTTGGCAGCCGCCATTGCGTACCTCCGACCCGTAAGTCTACCTCTACTAGGCCAACCTGTCAAATCCGGCTGGCCGATAAATCCTTTTGGGACGCAGATTTGCGCTGATTCTCGCACATGGAAGGATTTGTCAGGAAAAGCACACACCCTTGGAGATTCAAGGGTGTGTGCTTTTCGTTTCTAACCAACTCGGCGGCTATTTCCAGAATTGCCACCACTTTTTCTTCTTGCCCGAATCAGTGACATCCACTGCGTCTACTCTTATTCCATCCAACTTTGGGTCTACAACGACTGTCCTTCCTTGCAACCTCAAGGAATCAACTATTATCAAGACATCCCAACTCATAGCCCACTATCCCTCGCTGAGATAACTTGGACATCGGATTCAAGCCACCATGATAGGTGGCCGGCTCAACCACTATTCCACCTGAATCTCTACCAGGGCCGTCATGCCCCAATACAGTGGTGCATCTACGTCAGCCAAGTCGACCGTCACCGCGTACACCACGTCGCCGCGATAGTCCCCCGGCTGCAGAGCGATCTCGCGCGCCACGCCCGCGAACGCCTCATCCGGCAGCGCGTCCACCGTCACCACCACTTCCTGCCCCTCGTCCACGCGCACCACGTCCAGCTCCGTCAGGTCCTTCGTCACTGCCTGCAACTGGTCCAGCGTCGCCAACACCAGCGCCGACTGCCCCACACCGATCGTGTCCCCGACGTCGATGTTCAGCGTCGTCACCGTCCCGTCGAAAGGCGCCTCTAGCCGGGCATCCGCCAGCGCGCTCTCCGCCTCCTCCAGCGCCAGCGCCGCCGCCTCGATGTCCAAACGGGCCGCCTGCAGATCCAGCGCGTCCGGCTCCTCCAGCACCGCCTCCAGGTCCCGCTCCGCCTGCTCGACCGCCCGATGCGCCTGATTGACCGCGTTCCGCGCCTGCAACAACTGGAACTCGGCATTCTCCACCGTCCGGTTGTAGCGTCCCTCGGCGTCCAGGTAGGCGTCGTGCGCCCGCGCCACCACGCTGTCGCCTATGTGCTCCACGCCCCGGTCCCGCTTGGACACCAGCTCCTGGTACAGCCGGTAGGCCTCGTCGCGGGCGTAGCGGGCCGCGCGCACCTCCTCGCCCGTGGCCAGGCTGTGCTCGGTCAGCGTCAGCTGCTGCAGCGCCTCATTGTACGCCGCCTGAGCGTCGACGATGGCCGCCTCGGCCGACGCCACGTCGCGCTCCTCCGGCGGCTTTTCCAGCTGCTCCAGCCGCAGTTGGGCCTGGCGCATGCTCAGGTCGGCGTTCGCCAGCGCCCGGTCGAGGTCCTCCGCCTCCAGACGGGCAATGACGTCGCCAGCTTTCACTGCGTCGCCCTCCACCACCAGCACCTCGACCACCTTACCGCCCATCTCGAAGCTGAGCTCCTCCGAGCGGGCAGGCTCAATCACGGCCTCGGCCACCACGACGTCGCTCGACGCATCGGCCACCACGGGCAACACGGTCGCCTCGGACGTCGCCAGCGCTCCGTTACACCCCGCCAGCAGCGCGGCAATCGCCAAAATTATCAGGCTCGCAAATACTCGTTTTTTGTTCATGTGGATTCCTCCTTTAAATCATGGATAGCACGAATCAACAAATGATACGAATTTATGCAACAGGCTCTACCCCCAACACATCCATCGGTATCAATCGACAGGCATCCGGATCGGCCAGGCAGGCCAGATCATCCTCGGGGCTGACGACGCGCTCGACGTGACCATCCAGCATCTGGATGATGCGGTCGGCGTACCGGACCATGCGCAGGTCGTGCGTCACCATGATACCCGCCCGATTCTGCTCGTGCACCAGCGCGGCCAGCGTCTCTACCACCTGGAACGCGCGCTCCGAATCCAGGCTGGCCGTCGGTTCGTCGGCCAAAACCAGCGCCGGCTGGTTGATCAGCGAACGGGCAATGGCCACCCGCTGCTGCTGTCCGCCGGAAAGCTGCCTGGGCAGCACGTTCAGTCGTTCCTCCAGCCCCAGGATCATCAAAAGCTCTTTGGCCCGCTTCCTGTTCTCGGCGTCAAACTCGCCGTTCAGCCGCAGCATCAGCTCGACGTTCTCCAGGGCGGTCAGGTACGACACGAGGTTGTTGTCCTGAAAGGTGAACCCGATCTTGCGGCGGCGGAAGCGCGAGCGCTGGCGCTGATTCATCGCACCCAGCTCCTGCCCGTCGATGGCGATACTGCCCGCCGTGGGCTGCAGCAGCGCCGCCAACATGGCCAGCATCGTCGTCTTGCCCGAGCCGCTGGGACCGACCAGCGCGATGAACTCGCCCTGATGCAGTTCGAAAGAGACGTCGTCGACCGCGTTCACCGTCCCGGCGCCCGACTGGTACGTCTTGACCACCGATCTCACTTCAAGGGCCACTGACGTCATCTTGCCACCTCCCTCACGCGTTCAACCCCAGAGCCGTCAAGGGCTCCACGCGCAGCGAATATCGGATGGACACCAACCCACCAATCGGTCCCATGAGCAGCAGCGAGATCGCCGCCATGGCCCCCGAGCGCAGCTCAAAGACGATGGGGATACCGGGCGGAAAAACGGACGCCACGCCAAAGGTGATCAGGCCGCCGATGCCGATCCCGACCACCGTCGTCAGCACGATCTGGATCATCGCCGCCATCGCCACGATGCCGTTCGGCGTACCGATGGCCTTGAGCATGCCGATCTGGGGTACCTTTTGCAGCGTCTGGATCTGGAAAAAGCCGCCGATGACCAACGCGCCGATCACCAGCGCAAAGCCGTTCTGCGTCATCAGCGTGGACTGCTGCTCCTGGTAGCCGGGCGTGTTCTCGTACGCCGTCTGGCGATCGACAGCGTCGATGCGCGTGACCCGCTCGTACAGAGCCTGGCGCACCGTCTCGATCTGCGCGGGATCGGCCAACCGCACGGCGACGATGTTGCACGCCAGCTCCCCCTCATCCGTCACCACCATCGCCCGCGGCATCACCTGATCCCATTTGAGGTAAGCCACGAACACCGAGCCGCGCAGCCCGTACTTGCGGCTGTCGGTGATGCCGCCCACCGTCAGTGTGTAGAACTCCTCTTCGCTGCCGACGGTCGTGCGCACAGTGAACTGATCGTTCACCTGCAACCCCGTCACCAGAGCCACCGTACGGTCGATGATCACGTCTTGGTCGCTGCGCCGGCCCAACCCCTCGCCCGCCTCCACCGACGGCTCGCCCGGCTTGCCCGGCTCGACGCCGATGAGGGAGATATCGTATTGCTCATCATCGGGCAGCATGATCGAGGCGCTGGAAAAGCCAATCGGTCCCACGTCCTGCACCCCCTCGGCCGAGGCGATGGTCCTGAGCAGCGAGCGCTCCAAGCGGCTGGCACCGATATTGAGCTGCGCCGTGTCCTGGTAGACCAGCAGGTCGGCGTTCAGCTTTTGCAGGTACTCGCGGTTGCCCGAGCCCAAGCCCTCGCCCAGCGCAGCGATGAACAACACCAGCAGCGTGATCATCGCCACGACCAGACTAAACAGCAGAAAACGCCCGCGATTGCGCCACATCTCTCTGAGCGTCAGATGAATTGCTATAGACATCATACTCACTCCCTATCGTTCCGATGCAGCATTATAACACAAAAATCGGTGCGCACACCTGACGCGCTGGCTCATACCGCGCCCATAGTAAGATCATCAATCTTTACCTCTTCCACGCCAGGAATCGTCGACGAAGGGCATCCTGCTCCCCAGAAGGCAACGGTCGCAGTGGCGGCAGGACGTCTGGACCACAGAGATCAAGCGCCCCCATCATCGCTTTGAGCGCCCCAAGGGATTGCGCCAGGCTTCGACCCTCGACGAACAGCCGTGCGAACGCGTCCACTCGTTGCTGACAAGCCTCGGCCCCATCTCGGTCGCCTTCGACCGCGCGGTCGAACAGCGTCCGACACAACGCCGGGATCAAGTTGCCCTGAGCTGGCACGATGCCATCGGCGCCCAAGGCCAGCCCTTGCGCAGACAGGGCCGATGCGCCGACGAGGATAGCGAAAACCGGTCTGGCGTCGCCCAATCGTTCAATGAGCGTCGTCAAGTGGGCAACGTCCCCACTCGAATCCTTGATCCCCACGACGCTCGGATGGCGACTCAGACGTTCCACGACCTCGACGGAGATGGCCAAGTGCGTCGTGACCGGTATATCGTACAGCACGAGCGGGAGATCGATCCTATCGGCCAGGACGCTGAAATAGGCAAACTGCTCCTCGGCATCCAGAGCATAATACGCGGGCAGATGCGCCACGACCGCATCTACGCCCAGCGACGCATACGCTTTTGCCGCCGCCACGGAATCCGTCAGACAATTGGAACTGACACCCGCATAGACCCTGGCGCGCTCACCGACGTGCTCCACAGTAGCTGCAACCAACCGCTCGCGCGTAGCAGCGGGCACGGAAGTATTCTCGCCGGTCGTACCCAGCACAAATACCCCGTGAACGCCACCTGCAACCACGTGGTCGACGACGCGCCCAACGGAAAGCTCATCCAGATCACCATCGGGCGTGATCGGCGTCACCATCGGCACAATGACACCGTGATGAGGTGAAAGATGATTTGTGCTCAAGAACTCCTCCTTGTGCAATGTCCTTCTGCATTTGTCTGCTTATCGCTACTCGTACGCCAATGCCTCCCTCACACTCACCCTTGTCGCCTGCCACGTCGGCCCAACACTCGCCAGCGCCGAAAGCGCCGTCACGATCACTAACCAGATGCCAACCGAGGAAAACGAGTACTCGAATTCAAGCGAACTGTTGGCGATAACCATGCCCAACGCATCGCTCAGAACGCGCGCGCCCGGGTAACTGAGCGGCAGGGCCAACACCCAACTCAACACCCCCAGGAATACCCCTTCCCCAATGAAAATGCCAAAAACATCCAAGGATGCCGCCCCGGTGGCACGCATGACACCCACCTCACGCATACGCTCGACTATGTTGATCGAAAGCGTACCCGCCAATCCAATACCACCCACGACCGCTGCCATCAAGGCCATCGTCAGCAAGAGATAAGTGATCACGTCGAACATCGTGTTGCTCATCTGGCGGTACTCCTCCGCACTGCGGACAGTCATCGTCTCAATGTGCTGCACGGCGTAGAGATCGCTCAAATCGGCAACCAGTTGGGTCTGCGCCTGGACATCGTGCGCCTCCGAGATCACGATCGCCGTGTTCCCCCGCCCAGCGTGCCCGGCCTCTTGCGCCAGCGCGTCAAACGGCACAAAGTGACTCGTGCCGGGTACGACATCCAGGATCAGTCCCACCACCGTCCAGGTCGATTCCTGGCCGGCGATGCTCAACGCCAATTCGTCGCCGACCTGGATATCCTCCTTTGCAGCAGTCCTGTTGTTGAGCAGAATCGCGCGTCCATCTCCGGGCAGCAAAGCACGACCCGCGACAAAGCGCGGGCGGAACGCATCCGAATCGAGCGGCACGCCGTATATAGAGAACTCCAGTTTCTCGCCGGTCACCAGCGACAGGTCGGCCTCCGCCGAGTCCCACACCTCCACCCTGGCCACGCCCGACATTCCTTCCGTGGCCTCGATCAGACGATCTGCCTGATAAGGGCGCGGCATGACAATCATCACGTCGTAGGCAAAGCTTTCGAGCGTCATCTCAACCGTATTCTCGAGCGACAGCCGGGCGCTCAGGACAGCGATAAACATCACACCGACAAAGACGAACGTGAACAGCGTCAACGTGACGCGCGCCTTGCGGCGAAAGACGTTGCGCAGGCTGAGCGCCATCGGGCGCGGCAGGAAGCGCACCCGCCCCATCAGGCGGTCGAGCGGGCCGCGGCCAAACCTGCCTCCCAAACCATACGTACTGATGGCCCGGTGCGGGCTGACGCGCACCCCACCGACCACGGGTAGGCCCGCCGCAAACAGGGGCACGGCCACCGCCATGACCGCCTGCACTCCTATAGCCACCGGCGAGACCTGGAAATCGGCGGTGGCAATGACGTTGAACGTCTGCAGCAGCCAACCAGACAGCGCGTGCGCGCCGAGCGCGCTCAGCGGCACTGCCGGCACCAGCGCCAACAGGCCATAGATCAACGCCGTCGAAAGGTAAATGCGCACCAACTGCCAAAACGTCGCACCGAGCGTCTTCATCACGCCGATCTGCCACACTTGCCGGACGACGATGGCGTCCATCGTATTGACGATCAAAAAAGCGCTCACACCCAATGACGCGACACCCAACACCTCCAACAAGAGAAACAGCGCGTCGAGCAAATCACCCAGCATGTCGGCCGGGAACTCGTCCTCTATCCCCGCAACAGTGAACCCGGAAACGGTAAGCCCCATGCGCGCCAAGCGCCCCTCGACGCGTTCTCGCACCCCTTCCAGGTCCGCGCTGTCGGGCGCCAATCGAACGTAAAGCTTGTTGGGTTCCTGGACCCCGGTCAATCGGGCGACCATCTCCGGGATGGCGTAGAACGTGGCAGGCCCGTTGTATTGCGGCGGCAAGACGTAGGGCTTGCGCACAACGCCGCCGATGGAAACCGCCTCGTCGCGTCCGGTCTCGACAACAATAGCCGCGCCCAAAGAAACACCAAAATACTGCGCCGTCTGGTGCTCCACCGCGAGAGCCGCTTCGGTCGGCCACCCGCCCTCCAGCAGCTCGACCCGGCTGACCCGCTGAGACGCATAGTCCTCGCGGGCGATCAGCATCCCCTGCCGCCATGCCGTCTCCTCCGGCAGTCGCCAGCGGATAGCCGCCATCGCCTCGACCTCTGCCCCGGCCACGCCCGGCTCGCGCAGCGCCGCCTCGACCGTCTCCTGGTCAAGCCGATCCCCTTTAAACGTAATGTTCGCGGGCCGGCTAATCTCCTTTTCCCGCGCCAGGTAAACGTCCATCACGCCGCGCGCGCCGACAGTCAGCCCCAGGGCAAACACCCCCGCAGCGATGGAGAACACCGCCAGCACCGTGCGCGTCTTGTTGTGCGCCAGATCCCGCCAAACCTTGCGCCAGATCACGCCCACGCAGAATCTCCAATCACCAACCTCTGATCTCCCAAGTCGATCATTCGTACGCCAGAGCTTCTCTCACACTGACCCTCGTCGCCCGCCACGCCGGCCACAAGCTGGCCAGGACCGAGAGCACTATCACAAGTACCAGCCAGATAAGAACCGAGGGGAGCGAGTAGTCGAAATCAAGAGGTGCGCCAAAGGTCGATCCGATCGCGTTGCCGAAAGCGCGCGCGCAGGGATAGCTGAGCGGCACGGCCAACAACCAGCTCAACACCCCCAGGGACACGCCCTCTCCCAAGAAAACAGCAAAGACGTCTGATGATACCGCCCCAATCGCACGCATGACGCCCACCCCACGCATTCGTTCGACCACGTTGATGGAGAGCGTCCCCACCAGACCCATAGAGCCCACAACCGCCGCCAGGAAAGCCATCGCCCCCAGAAGGTATGCCAATGTATCGAACGCCATGTTGAGGGTTTGACGTAGATCGTCGACGCTATTGAGACTCCGCGCCTCGATATGCTGCGCTGCGTAGGCATCGCTCAGATCGGCGATCAACTGTTCCCGCGCCGATGCATCGTGCACCTCAGATATGACGATCGCCATGTTCCCCCACCCGGCGCGACCAACCTCTTCCGTCAGCGCACCAAACGGCACAATGTTGGTCATCTCAGGGCCAGCGGCAGCCGTCAAGGACAATAGCCCCACCACCGTCCAGGTTGACTCCTGCCCGGCGATGGTCAACGTCACCTCATCGCCGACCCCGATACCCTCCCTCATCGCGAGCCGGTTATCAAGCACGATCGCGCGTCCATCTCCGGACAGCAGTCCGCGCCCGGCGAGAATAGGCAGCCGAAACGCCTTCGAGTCGGGCGGTATGCCATAGACGAGGATGTCATGCTCGCCAATCGCCAGCGACAGGTTCACGTACGCTTGTTCCCACACTTCTACCGAGGCCACTCCCGGCACCCCCGCCGCGACCTCGGTCAGACGATCCGCCCGATAGTGGCGCGGAGAGTGAACCATCACATCGTAGGCAAAGCCTTCGAGCAGCAACTCGACCGAGTGGCGGAAAGAGGAGCGCGCGCTCACAACAGCGATGAACAACACACCAACCAAGGTGAACGTGACCAACGTCAACGCCACGCGCACCTTGCGGCGAAAGACGTTGCGCAGGCTAAGCGCCACAGGGCGCGGCAGAAAACGTACCCGCCCCATCAAGCGGTCAAGGGGACCACGCCCGAACCTCCCCCCCAGGCCATACGTGCCGATGGCCCGGTGTGGGCTGATGCGCACCCCGGCGATCACGGGAAGGGCCGCTGTCAGCAGAGGAACAGTCACTGCCATCACTACCTGAACCGCCACCGCCATCGGCGAAATCTGGAAAGCGGCAGGAGCGACGATGCTGAGCATCTCCAGCAAAAAGCCGGCCAGTGCGTTCGCGCCCAATATCCCAAGCGGAATCGCCAACACCAACGCCAGCAGACCATAGGCCAACACCATCGACAGATAGACACGTACCACTCGCCAGAACGTCGCGCCCAGCACCTTCATCACGCCGATCTGCCACGTCTGCTGAACGAGGATGGCGTTCATCGTGTTGACGATCAAGAACCCACTCAAGCCCAGCAGAACAACCCCCAACACCCCCAACACGAGGAACATCGCATCGAGCACGCCGCCCATGTAATCGACTGGGATCCCATCCTCCACCCCCACGGAGGTAAACCCAGTCACGGTGAGTCCCATACGGCCCAATCGATCTTCGACCCGCCTGCGCACATCGTCCAAGCGCCAGCCATTCATTCCTTCAGACGACAACCGAACGTGAAGCTTGCTGGCATCCCGAACCCCGGTCAGGCGCGTCAGCGTCTCTGGAGTGGCGTAGAACACGGCAGGCTTATCAGGCGTCGGTGGCGGAACGTAGGCCTTGCGTACGACGCCAGCGATCGATACCATCTCGCCGACCCCGCTCTCGACGACGATCGATGTCCCCAGGGGAATATCAAAAGACCGCGACGTCTGAAGCTCTACCGCCAGAGTGTTTTGGCCGGGCCAGTTGCCTCCCATCAACTCTACCAAGCCGACCCGCTGTGCGCTATAGTCCTCGCGGGCGACCAACACACCATGCCGCCACTCCGCCTCCTCCGGCAAGCGCCAGCGCACGATGGCCACCATCTCGAGCTCCGCGTCGGCCACGCCGAACTCGCGCAGCGCCGCCTCGACCGTCTCTTGGTCAAGCTGCTCCCCCCTGAATATGAGGTGCGCAGGCCGGCTGACCACATTCTCCCGCGCCAGACCAGCGTCCACCAAACCGCTCGCGCCCAAGACCAATCCAAGGGCAAAGACCCCGGCGGCGATGGATAACACCACCAGAATTGTGCGTGCCCTATTGTGCGCTAGATCGCGCCAGACCTTACGCCAGACTACACCCACCTACACCCCACGTACACCTGCCACTTGCATACTTGCTACTCGTACGCCAAAGCCTCTCTCACACTCACCCTCATCGCTCGCAGCGCCGGCCACAGGCTGGCCGATGCCGAGAGCACAATCACGATCAACAACCAGGTCATCACCCCACCCACCGAGTAGCTGTAGTGAAAGGGAATGTGCATTGTCTGGCCTACCAGGTCGCTAAAGAGCTGCCCACCCGGGTAGCTAAAGGGCACGGCCAGCAGCCAACTCAAAACACCCACCAGCACTCCCTCGACGACAAATACCTCAACTATCGCAACCGACGTCGCTCCGATGGCGCGCATCACACCGATCTCGCGCGTCCGCTCGACCACGTTGATCGACATCGTGCCCATCAACCCGATGCTGCCCACCACCGCTGCCAGCAGCGCCATCATCAACAGGATGTAGAGAATGGGCGTAAACTGCTTCCACGTGCTCGCCCGCTCATCCTCGGCACTCCAGAAATACGCGGCCTCAAGCCGGTTGGCCGCATAGACTGCGCGCAGGTCGCGGGTCAACTGCCGGTGGAGTGCAGGAGTTCCCTCAAACACCACCGCCACATACCATCCATAGTTCAAAGACCCTGTCTCCCGTGAGAGCGCGTCATGGGGAACGAGGCTGACGTCCTCGGCATTGGCCACGACCCCCACCACCGTCCAGGTCGTCTCTTCACCCACCAAATAGATCGTGATCTCGTCCCCGACCTCGATACCCTCCTCGTCGGCGATCTGGTAGCTGAGCAAGATAGCGTTCTCATCCTCAGGTAAGAGAGAGCGCCCCTCAACGATACGTGGGGTCACGATCTCTGACTCGGGCGGCAAGCCCAGGAGCGAGATAGACCGGTCCTCGCCCGACGCCAACGCCACCCTGCCCCCCCGATATTCCCACACCTCGGCCTTGGCCACGCCGGGCGTGCTCTCGGTCACGTGCAACAACCACTCCACACGATACGAGTCCTTGAAGTCAATCGCCACGTCGTTGCCAAAGTCACCGATCATTGCCTCGACCGTGGTGTCACAAGACAACTGCACGCTCATCACCGACATGAACATTGCGCCGCCCAGCGCCAGCGTGAGCAGTGTCAGCGCGACACGCACCTTGTGGCGGAAGGTGTTGCGCAGGCTGAGCGCCAGGAGAGGCGGCAAGTAGCGCAGGCGGGCGATCGTGCGATCCCACAATCCCCGGCCAAACCCGCTCCCCAAGCCGTAGCTGCTGATCGCCTCGTGAGCCGTGATGGAAGCGCCATCCACTACCGGCACCAGCGCTGCCAAAACAGGGGTAGCCAACCCGATGGCTATCTGGACGATGATGGCGAGCGGGAACACCCGGAAGGAATCAAGGGGAACATTGGCAAAGCTAACGCCCCACTCTGCAAGCCAATAAGCGCACAGTGCCGCCGACGGTATGGCCAGCGGCAAAGCCAGCCCACCATAGATCAGCGCGATCATCAGATAGACGCGCATCACCCGTCCTCTCGTCGCTCCCAACACCTTCATCACGCCAATCTGCCACACCTGCTGTGCAATGATAGCGCTCAAGGTGTTGACGATCAAAAAGACACTCAAAGCCAGCAGCAGCGCCCCAGACACAACCAAAATGATCAACAGGGTATCCAGAGAAGCTCGAAACCAGTGCCTGTTGGGATCTCTGACCCATTGCCCCCAATGCGGTACCTCCATGCGGTCCCAGCGCTCATCAACCAGCTCGGCGGCGGCGGCAGCACGATCGATGGTGTGGTCCTTGATGCGCACGTCGATGCGGTTGTAAAGCTCGCCGGACAGCCAATTCGCCGTATCCGGCGTGGCGTAAAAAACCGCGTCCCCCCCAAACTGTGGGATAGAGTAGACATCAGGATCACGCACGATCCCGCCGACATTCAAGCGGTGTTCGCGCTGCTCTACTTGAATGATGACGGGCGTGCCGACGGGAATACCGAAACACTTTGCCGATAACCGCTCCACGGCCAGCTCGCGTTCCTCGGGCCAACGCCCCTCCACGAGATCGAGGAGCCCAAAACGCATGTCCGCATAATCCTCGTGGGCATAGAGAACACCGTCGCGCCAGTCGGACGGACCCAGGTTCGCATCGTTCTCCAGTCGCCAGCGTACCGTAGTATCGATCAGACGCTCAACCTCGACTACGTCGGGGTCGCGCAGCACCGCGTCCGTGGCAGCATCTCTTCTAAACCACCCCCAAAAGCTGATGTGGATGGGCACCCAGGCTCGCCGATCCTCCTCCATGCAGGCACACATGATGCCGTATGCCCCCACGATCACGCCTATGGCAAAGACGCTCACGGCGATGGAAAGCACCACCAACGCCGTGCGCGCCCTGTCGTGCGCCAGATCACGCCACACCTTGTGCCAGATCACCCCCATGTCACATCTCCATGCTCATTCGCAAACTCGCCAACCCACTATAAATCGGCCCGCAGCAACTGGTTCAACACCCGTTGTGGATCTACCACGTCGGTGAGGCACGTCTCACCCCGGATACGCCCGTCGCGCAGGCCAATCACCCGGTCGGCGTGGCTGGCCGCACGAAAATCGTGGGTGACGACCAAGAGCGTCTTGCCCTGTCTCGCCAGGCTTCCGAACAGCGCAAACATCTCCTCGGCCGTGGCGGTGTCCAGGTTGCCCGTCGGCTCGTCGGCAACGAGGATGGGCGGATCGGTAGCCATCGCGCGGGCAATGGCCGCCCGCTGCTGCTCCCCGCCGCTGAGGGCGTTGGGCAGCTTGTCCGCGTGCTGCGCGATCCCCACCCGTCTCAGCAATTCCATCCCCCACTCCTTCCGCTCGCGCCACTTTCGAAACTTGCAGAAATCCATCGGCAACACCACGTTCTCCAGGATGCTTAGCGTGGGCAATAGTTGGAAAAACTGAAAGATGACGCCAATGTTCCGTCCGCGCCAACGGGCCAGGCGGTTTTCACCCAACTCGTGGATCGGCTCTCCGGCAACCCGGACCTCGCCCCTGGTAGGCCGGTCGATGCCGGTGATCATATTCAGCAGCGTCGACTTACCAGAACCCGAAGGCCCTACCACGCCGATGAACTCACCCGCCTCCACCTGCAGTGTGACGTCCTTGAGAACCGTCACCTCCCCGGCGCTGGTCTTGTAGGTTTTGACTACATCTTGTAGGTCAATCAACGTTCCACCCATTGTGCTTTACCCCCTTACTTAGGAATCGATCTCCTCCAGCCGCTCGTCGCACAGATCGAGCCACTTCAAGTCGGCCTGGAGATGCAGCAGTGCGCCTTCCAACAGCAGCGCGACGAAGGAATCGTCCTGTATCTGTGTGAGCAACGTCCCCATCTCGCGCAACTGCTGCAAGTAAGCCTGTCGCTGGTCGGCGATCATCGCCGGCGCGTCGCGATATCCGGCCAGGTGACGCACGACCAGCTTGATAAAAAACTCGTCCCTAAAGGATTCCACCTTCTCGACCGGCCGATCCAGCCAGGTCTCGAGCTCAGCCCGGCCTTGAGAGGTGAGCGCATAAGTCCTTTTGCCACGCTTGTCCTCGGCATCGACCTGACCCGTTACCAGTCCATCCCGCTCTAACCGGCTCAGGGTCGTGTAGATCTGGCCAAAGTTGATCTCCCACCTGCCGCCGAGCGCCTCCTCCAAGGCATTCTTGAGATCATACCCGTGACGGGGATGGCAGGCCAATAGTCCGAGAAGCGCATGTTTGAGCATCGCCACCTTAATATATACTCAGTATATATTGAAGTATAACTCAAACAGGTAATTTGTCAAGAAAAAAAGCCCATGGCTGTGTGCCATGGGCCCGCATCTCCCCAACTCATCATTCGCTATTCATACGCCAGCGCTTCCCTCACACTCACCCGGGTAGCCCGGAGGGCCGGCCACAGGCTGGCCACCGCCGAAAGGGCCAGCACGATCGCTAACCAGAGTACCACCCCATCGACCGAGAACTTGAAATCGAGCGGCATCTCCAACACCGCCGTGCCGACGACGCTGCTGAAAGCCAGTGCGCCCGGATAGCTGATGGGCACTGCAAGCAGCCAGCTCAACGCCCCCACGAACATGCCTTCGACGACGAAAATCCCGGCCACGGAGAGCGACGTCGCGCCGATGGAGCGCATCACGCCGATCTCGCGCCCCCGCTCCACCACGTTGATCGACATCGTGCCCATCAGCCCGATACCGCCCACGGCGGCCGCCAGGATCGCCATCGCCAGCATCAGGGTGATGACGATCTCGAACTGGGCCTCGCCCTGCTCCCGCGTCTCGACGGCACTCTGGAAATAGACGGGCTTGAGGCGATGCTCCGCATACACCGCGCGCATGTCCTCAATCAAGCGGACCTGCGCCTCGGAAGTGTGCTCCATCGAGTTCGCCATCAGGAACGCCCCTCGGTTGGCGTTGCCGATCTCGTTCGCCATAGCGTCAAAGGGCACAAAGTTATCGTGTTGGTTGTTGTTGATATTGACGACCAGGCCCACTACCTGCCAGGTGGTCTCTTCTCCTCCGATGGTCAACGTCACCTCGTCGCCGACCGCAAATCCCTCATCGGCGGCGATCTTGCTGTTCAGCAGAATTGCGTTGCCATCGTCGGGCCGCAGTGCGCGCCCTTCAGTGATGCGGGGGGCGAACATCTTGGAATGATCCGGCACACCCCACAACTGCCCCTGGATCTCCTCGCCATTGTCCAGCGCCAGTGTCGCTCCGCGCACGTCCCACACCTCGACGTTGGTCACGCCCGGCACACTCTCGGTGGCCTTGACCAAACGCTCCATACGGTACGTACGATCGAACACGACCAGGACGTCGAACCCGAAATCGCTCAGCAGCACGTCGAGGGTGTTGGAGAACGAATCGCCCACGCTCATCACCAGGATGAACATCACGCCGCCGAGGGTGAGCGAAAGCAACGTCAAGGCGACGCGCGCCTTGCGGCGGAAGGTGTTGCGCAAGCTGAGCGCCAGCGGGCGCGGCAGGTGGCGCAAGCGACCCAGCAAACGATCGAGCAGGCCTCGGCCAAACCCACCCCCCAGGCCGTAGGTGCTGATGGCCTTGTGCGCGCTAATGCGCGCGCCGCCGACCACGGGCACCAGCGCCGCCAGCAGCGGCACGATCAATCCCACGACAATCTGGATGACCACCGCCGTCTCCACGATGCGGAAATCGCCAGGAAAGATGTTGAAAAAGTCGAGCATCCAGGCCGCCATCAGGTGCGCGCCGGCCGCTCCCAGCGGCACGGCGACGAACAACGCCAGCAGGCTATAGATCAGCGCCGTCGTCAGGTACAGGCACACCACGCGCCCGCCGGTCGCCCCGACGGCTTTCATCACCCCGATCTGCCACACCTGCTGGGTGACGATGGCGTTCATCGTGTTGA
>CAZKDJ010000034.1:0-28992 GCA_964551295.1 uncultured Anaerolineales bacterium
GTGACGCCGATGGGGTTGGGGCGGCGCGGGCTGCGCAGGGCAAAGACCCCGCGTCGTGGGCGGCTCCTGTCGCCCTGGGGGTGCTGAAGCAGGTCAAAGCCCTGGGAGCGGTGAAAGCAAAAGACGACCATCACCCGCCGGCCTGGCTTCAACCCCTTCAGTCCCTCCGTCAGGGATGGATCGAGGACGATCCGCGACGCGACGGCCCGGATCTGGGGCGGCGGCGCTGGCTCGTCGAAATCGTTCTCCACGCGGCCGATCGCACGGTAGACAATCGAGCGTCCTCCATCCGCCCCCCATTCCAGTCGTGGGTCATCCGTCATTCTGGCCTTACCTCTGGTATCAGAAAGAAGGCGAGATATCAGCCGCCACCGGCACGCGCACCAACTCGCCGTTTTCGCCCTCGCGCACCCGGTACAGGTCCTCGATACTCTCGACGCGGTCGATGAAAAGCACGCCGTCCAGGTGATCTATCTCGTGATGCACCACCACCGCGTCAAAGCCCTCAAAGAGCCGGTCGAAGGGATGGCCCGCCTCGTCCAGGCCCGTTACCCGCAAATGGTGCGGGCGCACGGTCTCACCGTAGAGGCCGGGGAAGCTGAGGCAGCCGTCAAAGTCCCTTTTTTCGTCTCCCGCTTCCACGATCTGCGGGTCGATCAAGGCGATGGGCGGATCGGGTTCCTGTATGTTTCCCTCGTCATCCTTCCCGCCGCCCAAGCGAACCACCACCACCCGGCTATGCACGTCAATCTGGGGGGCGGCCAGACCGATGCCATCCGTGTGGTCGTTCAGCGTGTCCTTCAAATCCCGCGCCAGCTTTTTGATCCGCCGGGTGACGCGCCTAACCGGCCGGCTCTTTTTGCGCAGAGCTGCCTCGTTTTCGAGATATAGTACGATGTCTCTAACAGCCATAGCTTGTCTTTTCTCTTATTGTTGGAAACCTTGATCACGCTCAAAACGCCACGACCGTCCCCGCCGGGCAGGGACTCACGATGGACGGGCCCAGGGTCTGCGTCAGGGCGACGAAGGCCGCTTCGCCGGTGCAGTGATTCGGGTACACGTGCTGCACGGATTCCATGTCCATCAGTGCCTCGCCGACGTGCTGTAAATAGTCTGCGGTGGCATTGGTCAGGTGCAGGCCGCCGGCGATGGTCACGATGGGCTGCTCAAAAGTGCGCTGTACGTGTGCCAGCGTGTTGAGCAGGCCGGCGTGGCAGCAGCCACACAGCAACATCAGCCGGTCGTCCATCGCTAGCACCAGCGCCATATCGTCGCGGTAAGGGTCAGGGACAAGGGCGTCGCCCTCGCGCGCCCAATGGTGGTCACTGCTGCCCTCTGGCTCCGGGCGCGGCGCAATCTCGCCCGTCGTCCACACGCCCGGGATGATCTCTTGCGGTTCGGCGCTCAACTTTAGCGCCAAGGCAGCGACCAAGTCCTCCCTGGTTAGCGAAAGGCCAATGTGCCGTAGCTTTTTTCCCCGACCCGAGAACCGTTCCCGGAAGAGATCGGGGCTGGCGTGGAGAGAGATGCCGGGGCGAACGCGCGTCAGCAGCGCCGACAGGCCCCCGGTGTGGTCGTAGTGCGCGTGGCTGATGACCAGCGCGTCCAGCGTCAGCGGGTCCACATCCAGCGACTTTAGGTTATGCAACAACACCGTGCCGCTCTGGCCGGTGTCGAAGAGCACACGCCCGGCCTCCGTCTCGATCAAGAATGCCAAGCCGTGCTCACCCCAAAAATGGGAGCTGCGCTGAACGGTATTGTCAACCACGCAGGTTACGTCCATTGCTCATCTCTCGATATGCCAACCGGAGTTGGCCCTCCCGGAGACTTGTGCTCTCCGGGAGGGCATGCGGTTTCCCGTTTATTGGCGCGTCATTGGCGCGCCGCACTTGGGACACTTTTTCTGGTAACAAGGCTGACCGGCGACGTGCGGCTCTGTGTGCCCACAACTGGGGCAGACGCAGTCGCCGCCCGGTCCGGCGGCCTTGGAGCCACCCATACGACCGGGTCCTCGTCCGCCGCCGCGACCAGCGCCGTCGCCGCGTCCACCTCCACGACCTCGACCCATCTCAATCACCTCCTTCTGTTCTGATCATTCTTCCAATCCAATGGTAAATCGCTTGTCCATCCTCTCAACCCCCTCTGCCCCGGCGGCGCGCCCGGCGTCCCCGGCCTCCGCGGCCGGCAGTGCCTCCGCTTTCCGCTGTAGGCGAGGACCTCGCAGCAGGCGACCCGGCCTCCGCGGCTGGCCGCATCAGCCAGCGCCCCACGGCGCGGGCTAGCACTCTCCCAACCCGCGCCAACAGACCCACGCCGGTAGCGACGGCGACGGCCCCGGCGGTCTCTGCCAGCGGGCTGGGCTGTCGGACGGCGGGGGCTGGTCGCTCTAGGACGGGGACAAGTTCGCCCTGAACCACGGGCTGGATGGCGCCCTCCGGACAGGCCTCCGCACAGGCCTCACAGCCGGTGCACGTTTCCTCGTTCACGCGCGCTTTGCCCTCTATCAGAGCCATCGCCCCGACGGGGCACACGTCAACGCACGCGCTACAGCCCGTACAGCGAGCTACATCTACCCACACCGTTTGTCTTTTCATCATTCTATCTCCTGACACCTAACTCGAACAAGCCGGACCCGAAGAGGCCAGGCTGTCAAGCCAGACGCTACCACCCAATATGGGACAGACTCTTGCCTTCCACCGTCATCTTATCGTCGTCCATCAATCCTTCGCGCCTCACGCGTCCCCATAGGCGGGCGAGTTGGCCCGGTGTTACTTTTTCGAATTCGCCCATTCAGCCTTCGCGAGCAACTCTAGGAGAATCGCCGCCGCCCGCTCGACCAGCACGGCGCAAGAGCCCAGGCCGCCTGCCGCGTAGATCGCTTTCTCTCGCAGCCTGGCGCACTGCGTGTCACCGAACTCGGCCAGGAAGCGCTGCCTGTAGCGGGTGGCGAGTGTGAGAGCCGGCCGGTCGCTCTCGCCCAACCGCGTGCGCCCGAGTAATCCGCCGATGACGAGCACGCCGCCGCTCAACGCGCCGCACATCTCTTGCTGCGTATCGCCCACGCCGCCCGCAAAGCCGGTCGCCATCCGCGCACACTCCGAACTTGGATTATCCAGTACGTGCTCGCCCACGACGAGCAACATGGCCTCCGCTCAGTGGTAGCCCTGCCGGACCAGGTCGCCGGCTCGCGCGGCCACCTCTCCTGACGCAGAATCCTCAGTCATCTAGCCATCCTCTCTTTTTCCGCCACCTGCTGAAATGGCTACGTGTTCGTTCATTTGCGTTCCCTATGGTGAAGGGTATAATCGAATTGGGTGTGTTTCAAATGAGTTAGGCAAGACCTCGGAGGTCTTGTGAGATGTGTTTTCAGGCTCAAAAACTGCCCAAATCGGCGCTCTTGGGCAAGCAAATGCCCGGTAAAGACCTCCGAGGTCTAGAACTGCAACTGAAATGAAACACACCCACTCGAATTTACCGACTGGGCGAGGCGCCAGGTGCCTCATTTGTGGTTGCCATAGGTCCCTCGTTCGGTCAGCGCCCGGGGCGGGTGGCTAAGCTTATGGCGCCGTCACCCGCCCCGATGTATCCCTGTGTGTGGTTATTCCTTCTTCTCGAGTTCCGCGATGCGCTGGCTGATGGCCTCCAGTTCTTCCTTCAACATCTCAGCCTGCGACTTGAGGAACTCGGTCTCCTGCTCCGGGGTAGGTGGTGCCCCATAAGGGCCATACGCTGCAGCCGGGGGTGCTCCCCAGGCCGGCGCGTACCCGTAGCGGGCCCAACCGGGCAGACCGGTGGCGTAATACATGTGGCGCCAACCGCGACCCCGCCCCCAGCCTCCGCCCCGGCTCCAGCCCATGCCAAAGCCCCGGCCGGGCATCGGATTTGCATAGCCGGGCGCGCCGGATCCGGCGCAGTAGCCGGCCCCGCGTCCGGTCATCGGTCCCATGCCCCTGGGTCCAGTTCCATCTCCTGCTGGCATCTCGTCTCACCTCCTTCTTTTAGATTAAAGTGCTTCACTCATTGCGATTACCATCGTCCGCGTCCGCGTCCGCGCCCCCGGAAGCCCCGGCCCAACCACCAGCGCGGACGACCCAAGCTGTAGGCGGCCGGACGGCCTCTGTAGTACGGCTGCGCCGGAGGCGCATAGGGGGCCCGGTATGGAGTGTATCCGGTGTACGTGCGGCCATACGGGGCGCACCAGCCGCGCCCTCCGCCCGTCATCGGCCCCATTCCGGCCGGTCCGGTTCCATCGAATCCTGGCATTTCACTCACCTCCTCGTGTGGTATCAATCGTACACCAGTCACGTCTCGTCGTTCGTCAAGCGTGTCATTGGCAGACTGGCTGTTTTTTCTGCTTTACAACGCATCAATGGTGCTCACCTTCGCCTTTCTCCATGTGAAGACGGTACGCCCCCACGAGGCGATCAAGCATATTGCGGGTTTCATCCAACTCCCGTACCCACATAGCCAGCACCTCGTCCCCCGGGGCGGTGATGTGATAGACGCGGCGGGGTGGCCCCTGGGTCTGTTCCTCGTCCCACGTCGAAGCGACCCATCCTCGTGCTTCCATATCGCGCAACGCCCGGTAGATGACGCTGGGGGCGATCTCTCCCAGGCCGAACTCCTCCAACCGCTCCAGAAGGGTGTAGCCGTGGGCCGGCTCGCGGTGCAGGAGCAGGAGCAGCGCCGACTCCCGCATCCCCCTCGTCCGGCGACCCCATCTCCGTCTTCTCTGCCCTTGTCCTCGCATCTTTACTTTTTCCTCGTAGGGTCAACGATCCCTATGCAGGCGTAGTATATCACACTATGTACAAGATGTCAATAGTTAAACTGCACATAGATAAACTTTGCAGATAAAGCAAATCGGGTAGTCTTTTGCTTCCTAAACTCAGCGCCGAAGGGACATCGGCCAAGTTGCCTGGGCAGGGCACAAGGCCAGTTGACGTTTCCTGGCATCTATGGTACATTCGCTCGCGTCGAGGTGGCGATAGACAGACCGTTTGAGATCATTGGCATCGAGTGGAAGGCGCTGACCAAGCAGATCAGCGCTGCTGTTGAGATCATTCGCCAGACACTGGAAGATTGACCGCTCTTCGGTTCGGCTGTATTCCTATTTCTGATATGATGCCGGGCGGGCGTTGACCGTGAGGGAGAACGATGTCTTTGGATGGGGCAGAACTTGTTGCACGGTACAGGGCCGGGGAGCGTGACTTTTCCCGCGCTCACTTTAGTTTCGCTGACCTCAGCGGGGTCGACCTGCGCGGGATCGGCCTGAGCGGGGCAAAGCTCGTCGACGTGGACCTACGCAGCGCCAAACTGGCAGGGGCCGATCTCAGTTGGGCTAGTCTGCTGGGTGTCAACCTGGCGAGAGCGGATTTGGCCGGGGCCAAGATGAGCCGGGCAGTTCTGCACGGGGCTGATCTGCGCTGGGCGAACCTGAGGGGAGCCGATCTGGAGGAGAGTATCCTGGGTGTCGCCGACCTGAGCCGGGCTGACTTGAGGGATGCCAACCTGTGCCGGGTCGATCTGGAGCGGGCCAATCTGACGAAGGCCGATCTGCGCGAGGCCGACTTGCGCGAGGCTCATCTGAGGGGTGCCACCTTGGACGGCGCCAATCTGGCGCGGGCGCGGGTGACCTCCGAGCAACTGACCCAGACCCGATCTCTCGAGGGAACAATCCTGCCCGACGGCACGCGGCACGCGTCAATCTGAGCTATGTCGGGCCGCGATGTGACGCTAGAAGGCAATACCGGTCGGTCTCTTTCTTTGTGGCGCGCCTGACGCTTTAATAGAAGCGTGCACGATCAATCGTTTTGTTCAGTGGAGGGATACTCGTCTGCATCGGTGATCATCACGACGACGATCTCTCCAACCTTGGCCATACGTGCCTCGGTTCGAGCCCAGTACTCCACGTACTCGTCGGACTGGACGTACTCCAGTTGGGCAGTCAGACCGTCGTGGTGATCCTGTTCGACCTTTACCTCTTGCTCCAGTTGTGTTTCCTCTTGCTGCATCTGGCGCGCGAGTATCAGTTGCTGGCTGAATCCCCAGGTGATGGCTCCTGCGATCGCGAGGATGACGACACCGGCAACGATGGTAGCAAGCCGTTGGCTGGATTTGAGCAATGGCATGGGACACCCCTGTGGTTCGACTTTTGCGGCTGGGATGAAACTATGACTAAGCTAATGATACTTTGTTTCCCGCGGGGCGTCAAGGAGGATCGTAACAGGGGCGCAGCACTGCTGCGCCCCTGTTCTATCGAACGGATGTCGTCCGCGTGTGACGTGTGACTATTTCACGTTCCATACCAATGGATCGGCGACAATGCCCACGCCGGCATATTGCGTGACGATGGACTGCACCTGGAGCGTGCTGTGCAGCGTGTCGGTGTACGCATAGGGCGGCGTGAGTTCACACGTCGGTTCGGTGGCGTAACCGCCAACGTTCTCAAACAGGTTGTCGATGAGTTGCACTTCACCCAACAGAGTTGCGCTTTGGTCGGTCATTATGGCCGTCTTCAAGCCCGCGAAGTGATTGTTCTCGATGCGTGAGCAGGCCCCCATCCGTGAGCTGATACCTGTGTTGGCGTCAAGGACGTCGCCGGCGTCTGTGTTATTGAAATGGTTGTTGTAGGAATGGAGGGTGCCGAAGCGGTTGCTCGGCATGCGAGAGTTGACGTTGTAGAAATAGTTGTGATGGTATGTGATGTGAAAGCTTCCCTCATCCTCTGCTGCGTTGCTGTCACTATGCCCGATGAGTGAACCCTTGAAGTGATCGTGGAACACCGTCCAGGACACAGTGACGTGATCCACGTCGTGGCTCATGTCCAGCAAGCCATCGTAGTAATCTTTATAGTGGTCAAGGTCGCTGGATAGGTCACAGTGGTCGATCCAGATGTGATGGGTGTCGGGGCCTTGAATGTGGATGGCATCCCCGTCCCGATTTGCGGCCACCACGTGGGAGATATTGAGGTTGCGGATGATGACATTGCTGATGCCACTGCCGATGCGCAGCTCGACGCCGACTAGCGCGCCGGAGGATCCAACCCCCACGATGGTCTTGTCGGATGCGATGTCGACAGAGTCGGTGGCGCTGATCGTACCGTTGATCTGGATGATGTATGGATCGGTGCTTCCGGCGTACGTCTGCAAATCGCTGAGGGTGGTCACGGTCACCACTGTGCCGCCGGCTCCACCTGTCGTTGGCGTCGTCACGGTGGCATAGCCCACCATGCTGAAATCAGGTCTGGTGGGCGTCACCGCGCTGCCTCCCATGACAAGCGGCAGGTATATAAGGTGCGTGTTGAAGGTGGCGGTAACGGTCCTGCCCGCGTCCATCATCACAGTGCACGAGCCGGTGCCGTTGCACTCCTCGCCGCTCCAGCCGTCAAAGGTCGAGAGGGTGTTGGCCGTAGCTGTGAGCGTGACCATTGTGCCATGGTCAAAACTGGCCGTGCAGGTGACGGTGCTGCAGTTGTTGATCCCTGCCGGGTCGCTCAGGACCGAGCCCATACCATTACCTGCCCGGTTCACCAACAGTACGTAGGTTTTCAGGTTGAACGTCGCTGTGACGTCTTTGGCCTCGTTCATCGTCAGAACGCAGGGATCGGTGCCGCTGCACGCGCCGCCCCAGCCGATAAACTCCGAATCGGTCACGCGTGCTGTGGCGGTCAGCGTGACGACCGTGCTGTCATCGAACCTGGCCATGCATGTGATACCACAGTCGATCCCGGGCGGATCGCTCTCGACCAAGCCACTGCCGTTGCCATCCTTGGTCACGGTAAGGAGTGGCCTTTCGTAGAAGCTAGCCGTGACGTTCTTGGCTGCATCCATGGTGACGACGCAGACGCCCGTGGTGTTGGTGCAGTCGCCGCTCCAGCCGGTAAAGGTCGAATACATGGCGGGTTCGGCCGTGAGGGTGACGACCGTGCTAACGGGGAAATCGGTCGTACACGTGATACCGCAGTCGATTCCCTCTGGATCGCTGGTGACCGTGCCGCTGCCGGTGCCAGCTTTGTTGACGACCAGCATGGGGTTGGTCTGCGACGAGAATACCGCTGTGACCGATTTGGCTGCGTCCATGGTGACGACGCAGTCGCCCGTGCCGGTGCAGGCGCCGAGCCAGCCGGCGAATTCGTGTGTACCTGTGGGCGTAGCGGTGAGCGTGACGACAGTGCCAGATTCGAGATCGGCCGTACACGTCGCACCGCAGTTGATGATGCCCGGCGGGTCGCTCGTGACCGAGCCGCTGCCGGTGCCCGTGCAACCGACGGCCAGGGTAAAGATTCGCAGGTCTGTCACAACGACATCGTCGAAATCGACGTGGGCCTTGGACGAGCCGAGCCCAAACTCGCCTGCGCTGAAGGGAGCCCTCCCGTCGGCACCATCGTCGGTGACGGTGATCACCGCCGTTCCATTGATAAACGCTCGCATCGTTGGAGAGGGATTCCCGGTGATTTCCAGCGTCGCCGTATACCACATCCCTGGTACATAGGTGTAGTCCGCCTTTCCCAGTGCGCTGCCGGAACTGCCAGAATACCGCTTCTTGATCTCTATATCGCCGTTGCTCCGCACGGCCATAAAGTAATGGTTGTCCTTATCCTGCCAGCGCCCGATGAGCATTGCATACGTGCCGTCGTACATCTTGACCCTGGCCTGGATCGAATAATCCGTCAAGCTGGCCGGGCCGGCGTAGGAGCGCGCGTCTTTGCCCATGTTGGTCTGCTGGTAGACATAGTTGTCGGTGGTTACTTCCCATTTGCCGGCTTGCACTATCCAGTCATCGGCATTTCTATCCTCAAAGTCGTCGCTGAAAAGCGTTATCGTCCCCTCGATGTCCGTGACGAGGATGTCGTCGAATTGGGCGGTGGCCTTGGACGAACCGAGCGCGCATGGACCTGCGAGGAAGGGATTGCCGCTTTCATCTGTGCGAGTCATCACGGCCACCCCATCGATGTAGGCGCGTAACGTGGGCGTGGTGCTTCCGGATACTTCCAGCGTGGCCGTGTACCATGTGTCTTTGGCCAGCCCCAGCGCTTCTTTATCGCCTATGGTGGAGGAATTGCCATTGACATACTTTCTGATCCTTACATCGCCGTCACCCTCGATGCCCAGGTAGTAATAGTTCTTACTATTCTGCCAGCGCGCGATGATCGTAGGAAAGCCGCTGTCACTGGTGCTGCCCTCCGTCTTGAACTTGGCCTGAACGACGTAATCGGTCCAGGTGGACGAGCCAGGCACGGTGGTCTCGGTGATGTAGGAGCGCCTGGAGGTGGGACTGGTGCCGGTATAGACCACGTGGTAGTAAATGTTGTAATCTGGATCGGGGACCACTGACCAAGTGCCGGCCTGTTCCGTCCAGCCGTCGGCGTCTCCATCCTCAAAATCGTCGCTGAGCAGCACCAGCGCCGCTTCGGCCTGTAGTTGGAAGGCCAAGATTAAAGCGCCAATTGCGAAAGCAGCAATGAGGAGCGGACAGATTGACAAAAGCGTGCGTTTCATGTGGGACCTCCTTGTCCTTATGGGGATTCTGTGGATGCATTTCGGTTGGTTGGGATTGCATCCAAATAGATTCAAGCGCACCGCAAAGCCGCTGTTAGCGGTACGCTAGCCCAACTACCACTGGCGCGTTGGTAAAATCTGTGGGGTGTGGGGCGGATGCGAAGCACCCGCCCCACACCCCATCTCCACAGCTTTTTACCAGGCTCTTATCATTATAGCAGTTTGGATATGGAGATTGGCGTGCAACGTATGGACAAAACCGACGTAGGAAATGGGGCTATGGTACGAGGTTTTTGCGAAACGCGCTGGGGGATAGATTGGTCACCTTGCGGAACACGCGGCTAAAGTAGAGCTGGTCCTTGAATCCGACTTTGGAGGCGATGGCCCCGATGGTGTTGTTGGTTTGACGCAGCAGTCGCTTGGCCTGTTCGATACGATACCGGTTCAGATAATCCCAGGGCGAAAGGCCCAATTCGCGGTGAAAGACGCGGCTGAGGTAATCCTCGCTCGCGCCGATGGCGCCGGCGATCTCCCAGCGCGCCAGGGGACGGGTATAATTTTGGTGCAGGTAGGCCACGGCGCGCTTGACCAGGGCGCTGGTTTGTTGCGGGAGCGCGTCGTCGTCGAACAAGGCGCGATGCAGCGTGGCGACGATCTCTGCTTCGGACAAGATGCCCTTGCTCTGGAGCGTGACCAGCGCGTGTTTCTCGAGCCGTTTGACGTCCTCGAGGTTGAGCAGCCTGCCGCTCAGAATCACGACGGGCACCCGGCGCGTCTGTGGGTCGGCGCGCATGCGGTCGAGCAGGTCGAACCCGTCCAGACCAGGCATCATCAGGTCCAGGATGACGAGGCTGGGGATCTCTTGGGCCATCATCGCCAGAGCCGCTGCGCCATCGCTCGCCGTTCGAACCGGGCAGCCGGGCAGGCCTTGGGTCACGATATCGCGGTAGAGCTCGCGGGCACGAGCGTCGTCATCTACGATCAAAATCAAACCTGTAGATACGGAGGGGGCGGCGGCGTCTATGACATCCAACAGCGTCTGAGCGCGCGCTGGCTTGACGGCAAAGCTGGTCAGGCCGGCGGTCAAATCTAGATGGCCTTTTTGTAGTTGACCATCATATAGGATAAAGGGCGACTGACTCAGACGGGGATGGTTGTGCAGCCGGCGTACGATGGCCCAGTCACCGGGACAGGCGCTGGTCAAGTCCCACGCAACCACAGCTGACTGGACGTTGGCGAGCACTTTGTCTAAATCGTCGCCGGCCTGCAAGCGGCTCATCTCGATGCCTCGGCGCTCGCTGAACTCGACGATCTCGGCGGCGGGACGCTCGGAGGCAGAGATCACCAACAGCACGGGCTGAGCCGGCTCGTGGAATTGGGGCATCGGCTCGCTCAGGCTGGGCAGCGGTAAGTAGATGTGAAAGGTGCTGCCCCGACCCGGCTGACTGTCCAGCGTCATCGAGCCGCTGTGCAGCGCCACGAGGCGGCGTGTGATGGAAAGTCCGAGTCCAACCCCGTCAAGCCGGCGGCGGCCAAGCTCGGCGGTCACGAAAGGCTCAAAGATACGTTCTTGTTGATCGGGCGGGATGCCGACACCGGTGTCCTCAACCCAGATGTGCAGGTGGGGCGGCGAGACCTGCGCGCCCAGCGTGACGTGTCCTTGTTCTGTGAATTCGACCGCGTTACTGAGCAGATTGAGCAGCATCTGGCGCAGCCGCACCGGGTCAGCCTGGATCAGGGGCAACCGCTTGGGCAGCTGCAGATGCCAGACGACGTTGCCATCGGTCACGGCGCGATCCGCCAGGCTGTGAAAGGCCTCTTCCAACAAGGGGCGGGGGTCGAGGGGCTCCAGGTACAGATCGAGTTCATCGATCTCGGCGCGGGAGAGGTCCAGCAGGTCGTTGATGACGCGCAGTTGATGTTCGGCACTGCGCTGAATGTGGTCCAGATCGCTCAGCAAGGCTGGCGGCGGAGTGATGCCGTACGGGTTGGGCGAGTCAAGAGCTTCCGTCGTATATCCAAGGATGATGTTCAGCGGCGTACGCATCTCGTGGCTCACGTTTGCCAGCAGGTGGGTCTTGATGCGATCGGCTTTTTCGGCGGCGGCCTGGGCCTCGCTGGCCGCTCGGAAGAGCAGCGCGCCTTTGAGCGCGCTGCTTATCGCGCCGCGCAGGACCTCATAGATCGTGCCGTCTCGCGGCCCAATCTCGAAGAGGACGAAGCCAATCTGCTCTTGTTCAAAGTAAAGCGGCTCGACGGCGAGGCTGTGACGACGGTGATGGGGCAGCAGACCTTTGGGTGCCAGTTGGCTGGAGGGGAACCGCCGTCCGTTCGGCTCAAGCCTCACGCGGTCCTGTTCGGTGTAGGCCAGGATCATCCTGGCCTGGTCGAGGGGCGATTTCGAGTCCTCGTACAGCGCCAGGTAGCAACTATCGATGCCTATTTGGGGTAGTTGCTCTGCCAGCATATCAGCCAGCTTGTCGATGTCGAACGTGGTGATGAGCGCCTGGCTGATCTGGCGCAGCGAGTCGGAGTGTTTTTCGGCTTGCCATTCCTCGTACGCCTGCGCCTGCTGTGCTGCTTCTCCAATTAGCACGTGCGCCTGCCCAAAGAGATTCTCGGCCTGTAACCGCTTCGGCGTATCCAGGTAAGGCAACGCTTTGCTGCGCAAGATGGCGATGAACGCGTGACAGGCAGCCACGTTGCCCCCGGCCGTCACTGCTTGCTGCAAGACGTTCTCCAGTGTAGGCACAAAGAGGCCGTGCGCGTCGCCCGTCATCTCAGCGTAGAAAGTTGTGATCAAGTCCTCGATCCGCTCGGCGATTTCCCCACAGGCTTCCAATGCCGGCAGGCTTTCGGCCAGAATGTCGTTTCGTCGCGCAGCGAGTCCCTGATCGGGCTTTGTCCCCATCGGCCTTTCTTGGGCCAGCGCGGCAGAGCGGGATGGGCAGCCGCAAGATTGACGCACCATCAGCTTGGACTGGAGCATGGTCAGCTCGGGTACCTTTTCGCCCGCCAGCTTGGCCAATAGTATCTCGACGGCCCGTTCGCCCTGTTCGTAAAACGGCAGCGCCACCGACGTCAGGGGCGGCGTCGTCAGTTGACTTTCCCTCGAATCGTTAAAGCCCACCGCGGCCACGTCGCCGGGTACCCGTATTCCGCGCGCTTGCAGTGTTTGAAGTGCGCCGTAGGCCAGCCGGTCGCTCGCCGCCACCACTGCGTCAAAATCGGTGCGCGGGCGCAGTCCCCGCTCATCCAACAGCATCCGGGCGGCTTTTGCGCCCGCCTTCCAATCGACCGGTGGGGTCACCAGCGCTGCGTCGAAAGGGATGCCCCGTTCCTGCAATACGTCCAAGTAGGCGTGATACCGCTCTTGGGCGTAGTAGTGGTTTTCCGGCCCACGGACGAACGCCAGGCGACGACAATCGTGCACCTCGATCATGTGGATGACCAGGGCGCGCATGCCTGCATAACTATCGATGGACACCGTCGGGCATCGCTCCATCGGTAGTGTGATGCTGACTATCGGCAGGGGGTGATAACGGAGGTGAAAGCGTGCGACCTCTTCGTCTTTGAGCGTCCCGCCCACCGAGGAAGCCCAACTCACCAGGCCATCCAGGACCTGGTGACTGGCCAAGTCGTAGACCACGTTAGCTGGCGAGGAAAATCCCGCGGCATCGCGCAGTTGATCTCCGGCGAAGCAGATCAGGTTGGCGCCGCGCTTCTCAGCCGCGTCGACCACGCCTCTCCAGTATGCCTCGCTGACGTTATTGCCGATCCTGGGGGCCAGATAGCCGATGGTGGGACGTGTATTTTGTGTCTCGATGTGGCGATTGCTGGAGGAGGTTGAGGGGCTTTTTTCAGAGGTCATACGTCCATGACACATCAGGTAGTCTATTTCTTCAACAGCTTGTTTTCAAAGCTACGCTTCAATGACAAACCCCCAGACGGGTGTTTGTCTGGGGGTTGGATGCCGAAGGTGGGAATTGAACCCACATGGGCACAAGGCCCACCACGCCCTGAACGTGGCGCGTCTGCCTGTTCCGCCACTTCGGCCTATACACACTTTAGTGTGTACACACGTGCTAGCGTGTACGCAGTCGGTATTTTACATTAAACGTTCGGGTTGTCAAGAAAGCGTGAACAACCACGCATTGACTTTGGGGGTCTCTCAAAGGTAAACGCTGTTACGGGAGACCGATCTCTGACTCGCTGACAAAGACGCGGCGGGGCACGATCCACCAGCCGGAGATGGTGCGGTAGCGGTCGGATGGGTGTACGAGGGGGCCGATCTGCACGTCGCGGATGCGTTCGCCGACACCGTAGGTGTAGATCGGCACGTAGAGTGGCAAGGATGGAACTTGTTCGGCAAAGACCTCCTGGAACTCGTGGTAGAGCTGGAGGCGTCTTTCAGGGTTGGTGGTGACGCGGGCTCGTTCGATGACCTCGCTCATGTGACGGTGATTGAACCCGGTATAGTTTTGGCCGGTTTCGATCTGTTCCTGATGCCAGAAGGGATAGGGATCTGGGTCTCCGGGGATGGCAAGATGGACGAGGATAGCGTCAAAGTCTCGCCTCTCCAGCGCCTCGCGCATTTCTGATGGCGAGGCGGTTTCGACCGTGACCCCGGCTCCGACGACCTCCCACTGCTCGGCCAGCATCTGCGCTACCCCTACGCGCTCTGGTTCACTTGAGGTGAGCAGTGTGAATTCCAGGGGCTGGTTATCTTTGCGTCGTGTGGTGACACCCATTCGCGGCAACATCCATCCGGCTTCCTCCAGAAGAGCCGTGGCCTGGCCGCCGTCCTGATCGTAGCGTCGAAGGGTGTCTTTGTACGCCCACGTGCCGGGGATCAGGGGGCTGTAGGTCACCAGAGCCTGTCCTTCCAGCACCTGGTCTATGATTTTCTGCTGATTAACGGCGTACATGAGGGCCTGGCGTACCTCTACTTCCTTGAAGAACGGTAGGTCGTCACGGTCCTGGTTGAGAATGACGATCCCATATTCGGCAGTTTGTGCGGAAAACAGGTTGAGTGTAGGAAGGGCTTTTGCGCGTGACAACTCGCTTGCGGGAATGCTGGCGATGCCCTCTACATCTCCTTCTTCGTAGGCGTTGATGACTGTCTGATGGGTGGGGTAGAAGCGCAATTGGATGCGACCCAGATGGGGTTGTGGGCCGGCGTAGTTGGGCGATGGCTTCAATATCATGGAGGTGATTGTCCCCTCCTCGACTTCCAGTTCCTCAAGTTGGAAGGGGCCGCTACCAATTGGCTTGAGGTTGAACGGTGCCGTCGGCAGGTTGGCGGCGCGAGTCCCCAGCAGCAGGTGAGCGGGCAGGATGCCGAATGTCGTATAGTCGAGGAAAGGGGCGTAGGGCTCCGGCAGGGTGAAGCGCACCGTATACAGGTTCACTCGCTCCACCCGGACGGCTCGCCAGACGTTGGCGCCCAATTCAGGCGGGCCGGGGAACTTGGAGTCTTGGAGCAGACCTATGGTAAAGATCACATCGTCGGCGGTGACGGGGGTGCCATCGTGCCAGCGGGCGTTGCGGCGGAGGTGAAAGACGTAGGTCAGACCGTCGACGGAGGGAGTATCCCAGCGAGCGAGGTCGGGCTCTACCTCTCCGTCTGCGTTCATCCGTGTCAGGCCGTTGAACAGTAGGGCGCAGACGTCACGATCGACGTCGTTATATCCACTCAGCAGCGGGTTCAAATAGTGCGGGAAACCGGCGATGCCTTCGACGTACGTACCGCCATAGCCGGGGCGCAGCACGGTGGTATAGTTGAGGGCCAGGTAGGCGAGCAGAATGCTCACCAACACAACACCGAGGAGAATGAGGAGAATTTGCCAGCGGATATGACGGGTCACGCTTCAATGACCTTCCGGCGTCTGCGACTCTGATGAATCAAGGGTGCTCCTGGAATACCTTCAAGGCACCCTTCGCGCTAATGCGTCGCACAACTAGCTGACGATCACGTTGAGGATGGTGATGACAAAGAACGCGATGGTGAGGCCGATGGTGATGTTGAACAGCAGGCGTTCTATGCCTCGTCGCGTTCTATAGACAGCGCTGTCCGAGCCACCAAATACGCTCCCTAGACCGCTGCTTTTGATCTGTAGCAAGACGGCCACGGTCAGCGCGACGCTGATGACGATCTGAGCGATGTTGAAATAAACTTGCATTTCTTTTGCCCTCCAGAACGGGGCGCATTATAGCATGCTACAGACGTGTTGGCAAGGGGGCCCCCCTTGCCCAGGGCGCTGATTTGGAGTACAATACCGCCTGCTGAAGACGTCAGCGGTCAACGGGCAGGCAGAGATCACTGTGGTGGTGCTGCCTTGCGAAATGGGTGGGAGCGAACGATGGAATCTGTGGTGCTCAACAATCGGTACCGCCTGCTGGAGCTGGTTGGTTCTGGCGGGATGGCTGTGGTGTATTGGGGCATGGATACGCTGCTCCAGCGTCGCGTGGCGGTGAAGGTGTTGCGTGAGAGCTACTCTGACGACCCGGCTTTCCTGGCCCGCTTTCGGCGGGAGGCGCAGGCGGCGGCCAATCTCGACCATCCCAACATCGTCACGGTTTACGACGTGGGCCAGGACAATGGTCGCCATTACATCGTCATGGAGTACGTCCAGGGCCAGGACCTGAAAACGCTGATCAGGCAGAAGGGCCAGTTGGAGGTCGGTGAGGCCCTGGACATTGCGATCGGTATCGCGTCTGGGGTGGGACATGCGCACAAGGCCGGCGTCATCCACTGCGACGTAAAACCCCAGAACGTGTTGGTGGCTCGGGATGGGCGGGCCATGGTGACCGATTTTGGGATTGCGCGGGCGCTTTCCGAGTCCGGGCTTACCGAATCGGATACGGTGTGGGGCAGCCCGCTCTACTTTTCGCCCGAACAGGCGGCGGGCGATCCTCCATCTCCGGCGTCTGATGTGTACAGCATCGGCGTCGTCATGTACGAGATGCTGGCTGGCAAACCGCCTTTCCATGCGGAAAAGACCGCCGCGCTGGCCTTGATGCACATGCGTGAGGAGCCAACCCCTCTGGCGATCCGCAACTCGCAGGTCCCCCCACAGTTGGAGTGGATCATCCGCAAGGTGATGGCCAAAGAGCCCTCGGCGCGCTACCGCAACGCCGAGCAGTTGGCCCGTGTCCTTGAGGAGTATCGCAAGCATGGGGAGCAGGTTACCGGATGGCAGCCCGCGGTTCCGAGTGTGGCCGGGCCCGCTGTGGCGGTCGAGAGACGCGCCGTCGAGCCTGAGCCTGAGGATGTGCCCGAACTTGTTTCAGAGTCACTGATGGATTTCAATAGGTTGACGTGGGTGCTGGCGGGGATTGCTTTTGTCGCCGTATTCGGACTCATTCCCCTGTGGTGGGCGATCTATATGGCATATTTTTCTTCCGAACAACCTGACTCACCCGTGCAATCGACCCACACACCTAGGCCGTTCGCCACCATTGAGCCGACGGTAGAGCAGGTTCTCGTGCCGAATGTGGTAGGCAAACGGATAGACGAGGCGCGGAGCGAGGCGACGCGATACGGGCTGCATCTCGTGGAGCAGGAGCGAGATGAGCCCGATGTCGAGGGCGGGCTCGTCCTCGAACAGAGCCCTGTGTCTGGAGAGCGCGTCCCAATCGATTCGGAACTCGCCGTCTATGTAAGCAAGATGGGGCAGGTGTGGCAGATGCCGAATGTGACCGACTATCCTCTGGGAGAGATACAAGGGGGTCTCGAGTCGGAGCTGGGTTTGCACATCGTCGTCGACCGCAAGTGGAGTGAGGAACCCGAGGAAAAGGTGCTATTGCAGGAACCGTCCTCTGGCACGACGATCCACGCCGGTGATACGGTGACGCTGACGGTGAGCGGTGGTACGGACATGCCTATCAAGCTCGACGTCAACTTGGCCGATACGGTTCTATTGAGGGAGGCCAAGTTGCCCCAGGCGACGTTTCAGCCGGGTGACACAATGGAGGTCACCCTATATTGGAAGCCCCTGCGCACCACGAGCGTGCCCTACATCGTGTTTGTGCACGTGATCGACGCCGACGGCAGTTTGGTGGCGCAGCAGGACGTGGAGCCGACCGTCCCTACGACGAATTGGGGCACGAGTGTGGTGAAGGACGTGCACCGGTTCAATCTCCCGGGTGGTCTATCTGCTGGCACGTATCAGTTGCGCACGGGCTTGTATCGCCAGGGGCAGCCGCACGTGCGGTTGCCGGTCGTGGATGCCGGCCTGACGACGGCCGAGTCGGACAGCATTCTGATCGCCGAGATCGAGGTGGAGTAGTTTACCGAATTAACGTATATCTAATGCGTGTGATGTGGCACATTGGGTAATTTCTGGTATAATGGTCTCGAAAAATATCGGCGGGTTTCTCTATTTTTGTGAGGTTACTCGGTTGGTTGGAGGATTAGTGTGAGTTCGAGGTCTAAGGGTCAGCTTGTTATTATTCTGATTATCGTTGCCATTGCAGCGATAATCCTCTTGTCGCAGCAGGCGCAGGATACGGTTGAGGAGCCGCTGACAGAAGTCGCGGCTCAGATTCGGGCTGGGAATGTCGACGAGATTCAAGTAAAAGGCGATGAACTGTTGGTCGAGCTTGAGGATGGCACCAAGATCACGTCGCTCAAGGGAACAGAAACTGACATTTATACCCAGTTCGAAAAGCTGGGTGTAACGCCCGAGCAGCTTGAGAGCGTGAATATCCAGAACGTGTCGCCGACGGATTGGTGGGCCGTTCTGAGCGGTGGTGGCTATATCATCGTGTTGGTCCTCATGCTGGTTGGCGGATACCTGCTGCTACGCCAGTTTCAGGGCGCCAATAACCAGGCGCTTGCCTTTGGCAAGAGCCGCGCCCGGATGTACACCGGCGATCAGCCGTCGATTACCTTCGATGACGTGGCGGGAGTGGATGAGGCCACGGAGGAGCTGCAGGAGATCGTCGAGTTTCTCAAGGAGCCGGAAAAGTTCGTCCAGTTGGGAGCGCGTATCCCCAAGGGCGTGCTGCTGGTCGGGGCGCCGGGCACGGGCAAGACCCTCCTGGCCAAGGCGGTCAGCGGCGAGGCGGGTGTGCCTTTCTTTTCAATCTCTGGTTCCGAGTTCGTGGAGATGTTCGTCGGCGTGGGTGCTTCCCGCGTGCGCGACCTGTTCGATCAGGCCAAGCGGCACAGCCCCTGCATCGTCTTTCTCGACGAGATCGACGCCGTGGGCCGTCATCGCGGCGCCGGACTGGGCGGCTCTCACGATGAGCGGGAGCAGACGCTGAACCAGATTCTGGTCGAGATGGACGGCTTTGATACCGATACCAACGTGATTATCATGGCGGCGACGAACCGCCCCGACATCCTTGATCCGGCGCTGCTGCGGCCCGGTCGCTTCGACCGGCGCGTGGTGCTCGACCGCCCGGACATCAGAGGGCGTGAGGCAATCTTGAAGGTGCACGTGCGCGGCAAGCCCGTCGACGAGAAGGTGGATCTGCGGACGTTGGCCAGAGGCACACCGGGCTTTGTGGGCGCCGATATCGAAAACCTGGTCAACGAAGCGGCGATCCTGGCGGCCCGCCGCAACAAAAAGATCATCGGCATGGACGAGTTCCAGGAGTCGATCGAGCGCGTGATCGCCGGCCCAGAGCGCAAGAGCCGCCTGATGACCGAAGAGGAGAAGAATATCCTGGCCTTCCACGAGGCCGGGCATGCGTTGGTGATGCACGTGCTGCCCAAGTGCGACAGGGTGCACAAGGTCTCGATCATCGCCCGCGGGATGGCTATGGGCTACACGATGGCACTGCCAGAGGACGATCGTCGGCTGATGAGCAAGGCCAAGTTCCGAGACGATCTGGCCGGCATGCTGGGTGGGCGGGCAGCCGAGGAGTTGGTGCTTGGCGACGTGACGACGGGCGCAGCCAGTGACCTGGAGCGCACGACGGAGTTGGCCCGCGCGATGGTGACCCGCTATGGGATGAGCGAAAAGATGGGGCCGATGACATTCGGGCAGAAGGAAGAGCTCGTGTTCCTTGGTAAAGAGATCGGCGAGCAGCGCGACTATAGTGACGCGGTGGCGCAAGAGATCGATGAAGAGGTGCGCGGGATCGTGCACGAGGCCTACGAGCGAGCCAAAGAGGTTCTGACCCAGCATCGTGAGGCGTTGGATCGGATCGCGCAAAGGCTGATGGCGGTTGAGACCCTGAAGGCCAATGAGTTCGTTGCTCTGTTCGAGGGCACCGACGGAGAATCGGAGTCGCCGCCGAGTCCACCCTCTGCTGGGCGCGAGCGTCCGGCGGTGCAGCCGGCGCCAGAGCCCCAACAGCCTGGGCTGGAGATGCCTCCCGCACCGGCGCCGGCGTGAACGGCTTGAGTTAAACGATAAAGGCGGAGCACATCGGCTCCGCCTTTTTGGTTGCATTCGCAAGACCTACTGGGCGGCCCGTTTCCTCATCTCCTCTTCCAGCAGCACGCGCCGCAGCACCTTGCCCACCATGGTCTTGGGCAACTCATCGCGGAACTCGACGAACTTGGGCACCTTGTAGCGCGCCATGTTCTCACGGCAGAAGGCGATGATCTCCCCCTCGGTGACCGTCTCACCTCCCTTGAGGACGACGTAGGCCTTTACCCGCTCACCTTTGTCCTTGACCGGGACACCTACGGCAGCGGCCTCCTTGACCTTGGGGTGTTCGTATAGCACCTCCTCCACCTTGCGCGGGTAGATGTTGAACCCGCCTGCGCCCAGGATCATGTCCTTCTTGCGATCCACGATCTGAAAGTAGCCGTCCTCGTCCATGCGGGCGATGTCGCCGGTGTACAGCCAGCCGTTGCGCAGAGCGTTGGCCGTCTCGGTAGGCATCTGCCAATAGCCCTTCATCACCTGCGGCCCGCGTACGATCAGCTCGCCGACCTCGCCCGGTTCCAACTCGCGCGTGCCGGTCTCGATGTCCACGATTTTGGCCTCGGCGCTGGGGAAAGGCAGGCCGATGGTGCCGATACGGTTCTCGCCGTGGATGGGGTTGGCGTGGGTGACCGGGCTGGCCTCGCTCAGGCCGTATCCCTCTACCAGCCGTCCGCCCGTCATTTCTTGGAATCTTTGTTGCACCTCGACCGGCAGCGGCGCTGCCCCGCTGATGCAGGCCTTGATGGAGTGGATGTTGTACGCGTCGATCTCGGGATGGTTGATCAGGGAGACGTAAAGCGCCGGGACGCCGGGGTAGAGGGTGGGGCCGTGTTTGTTGATCGATTTCAGGATGTGTACCAGTATGCGGGGATTGGCGATCAGCAGCAACGACCAGCCGGAGAGGATTCCTAGGTTCATGCACGTGGTCATCGCGTAGCTGTGGTAAAGCGGCAGGGAGGTGAGAATCATCTCCTTGCCATCGACCATCTTGGGTAGCCAGGCGCGCACCTGGACGGCGTTGGCTTGTACGTTACGATGGGATAACTGGGCCCCCTTGGAGATGCCCGTGGTGCCGCCCGTGTACATCAAGACAGCCGTGTCATCCATAGCGACGTCCACTGGGTCGGGGTCGGCCAGCGCGCTGGAAAGCAGGTCCTGGAACCAGTAGGTGTTGACATCGCCCGAGATGTCCTGATAGTGGCCCTCTTTAGCCTCGACGGCGAGGGTGAAGAGGAACTTGAGCAGGCCGGGAAAGTATTCCTTGATGTTGGTGACGATGACGTGCTGGAGCGGGGTGTCGGCGCGAACCTGTTTCACGTTGGGATACATCAAGCTCAACGTGACGATGACCTTGGCGCCCGAGTCGCGCAGTTGGTGCTTTATCTCGCGCGCGACGTACGTCGGGTTGCAGGGCACGACGATGCCGCCGACCATCAGCGTGGCATAGTAGGCGATGATGAACTGGGGGCAGTTGGGCAGGTAGAGTGCGACGCGGTCGCCTTTATTCACGCCCAATCTTTGCAACACGAGCGCAAAGCGGCGCGTCAACCCGAGCAGCGTCTGATAGTCCATGGTGGCGTCCATCAGCGCGTCGCCCAGTTTGTCGACCACGTTGCCGAATATCAGCGCTGTGTTGTTGGGGTACGTGGTGGCGGAATTGATCAGGTTCTGTGTGATGGGGTGGCCGGGTATCTCGACCTCGGCAGGTACTCCCTCTTCGTAGCTGGCCAACCAGAGCTTTTCCATCGGGCACCTCCCTTGTTACGAGCGGGGGACATCGTCTCGATGTGGGCGTGGTGTATGCCCCAGGTCGGATAGCTAACTTCTAAATTTAGTATAGTGGAGTTGCAGGGGGTTGTCAATAGCGAGTGGTTACGCTAACCCCTTGGCCACCGCAATCAACCGCACGATCTTGGCAAAGGCGTGGGGATCGCGCCCTTTGCGGCCTGCCCCGGCGCCGTCTACCTCCGGGGAGGCCAGCAGGTCCGATGCGTACTCCGGCGCGACGCTGCCGCCGTAGATGATGCGTACTGCGCCAGCACTGCTGGCGCAGTACGTACGACCGAGCCACTGCCGGATCGACCCGCAGCCTGCCGCGACGTGCTCCGGTTGGGCCGGCTCCTTGACGCCGATCGTCCACTCCGGCTCGTAGACCAGGGTCATCTGGGCTACTTGCTCGGTCTGGCAATCGGCAAACAGAGCAGGCAGGCGCGCTTCCAGCACTTCTGTAGCTTGTTCCCGCTTGCCCCTGCTTTCCCCCACCAAGAGGATGGGCCGCAGCCCGGCCTCGAAAGCTGCGTGCATCTTGTGGTTGACGTCCGCATCGCTCTCACCCGTGCGGCGGCGGATCTCCCAGTGGTTGAGCATCACCCACTCACACCCGGCGTTGGCCAGCAGCGGGGCGGAGATTTCTCCCGTGTGGGCCAGCCCTGGCGCGGCGTACAGGTTCTGTGCCCCCACTGCGATAGGCGTTTTGACTAGCGCCTGAGCCACCGACTGGAGCGCCGTGTACGGCGGGCACAGCACAATGTCCACAGCCTGTGCCAGATCGCCCACGGCGGCGCGGAATCGGCGTACGAAGGCCATGCTTTCGGGGATCGTCATGGCCATCTTCCAGTTGGCCAGAGCGAGTGGCTTGCGATTCATTGCTGTACCTCCATCTCTTCCTCCAGCAGCACGCGCCGCAACACCTTGCCGAAGGGAGTGACGGGCAGCGCAGCGCGGAACTCGATGAACTTGGGGATTTTGTACGGGGTCAGGTTTTCGCGGCAGAACGCTCTGATCTCATCTTCCGTGGCCGTCTCGCCTTCTTTCAGGACGACAAAGACCTTGACCCGCTCGCCCTTTTCGATGCCGGCGGGCACGCCGATGGCGGCGCACTTTTTGATCTTGGGATGCTGCCGCAGCACCTTTTCGATCTCGCTGGGATAGATGTTGAGCCCGCTGGTGCCGACGATCACGTCCTTCTTGCGATCGACGATTTCAAAGTAGCCGTCTTTATCCATCCGGGCGATATCGCCGGTGTAGAGCCAGCCGTTGCGCAGGGCGTAGGCCGTCTCGATCGGCTTTTGCCAATACCCCTTCATCACCTGTGGTCCGCGCACGATCATCTCGCCGGTCTCGCCCGGCGGCAGATCCTGCGTGCCGGTCTCGATATCCACGATCTTGGCCTCGGTGCTGGGCAGGGGCAGGCCGATGGTGCCATTCCGCCGTTTCCCAAAGATGGGATTGACGTGGGTGACTGGGGTGGCCTCACTGAGGCCATACCCCTCTACCAGTCGCCCGCCGGTCATGGCCTCGAATTCTTTTTGAACTTTTTCCGGCAGGGGAGCCGCGCCGCTGATGCAGGCCTTGATGGACTTGAGACGGTACGTGTTGACGTCGGGGTGGTTGATGATGGCGATGTAGAACGCCGGCACGCCGGGGTAGAAACCTGCGCCGTGCTTGTCGATAGATTTCAGAATGTGTGCCGTCACGCGTGGGTTGACGATGAGCACGTTCGTCGTACGGGTGCGGATGCCCAGGTTCATGCAGGTGGTCATGCCATAGCTGTGGTAGAAGGGCAGAGCAGCCAGGATTGTCTCCTCACCTTCATTCAGCGCGGGAAACCAGTTGCGAATCTGCACGGCGTTGGCCTGCAGGTTGTGGTGGGTCAACTGGGCTCCCTTGATGGTACCCGTAGTGCCGCCGGTATACATCAGCACGGCGGTGTCCCCCATATTGATCTCGACCGGCGACGGGCGGGGCGGGGTGCTCTGAAGGATGTCTTGAAACCAGGCGGTGTCCGCGTCACCGGAGATGTCCTGGTGGTGGCCCTCCTTTTTTTCCCGGAAAATGGTAAAGAGGAATTTGAGCAGCCGGGGAAAGTATTCCTTGACATTGGTGACGACGGTGTGCCTGAGCCCTGTTTCGGTGCGGATCTGTTTCACGGTGGGGTAGGTCAGGCTGAGGGTGACGATCGTCTCGGCGCCCGAGTCGTTCAGTTGGTACTTGAGTTCGCGGGCCACGTACTCTGGATTGGATGGCACGGCGATCGCGCCGATCATGAGCGTGGCATAGGTGGCGATGACGAACTGGGGGCAGTTGGGCAGGTGGATCACCACCCGATCGCCTTTCTTGACCCCCAACGCTTGCAGGCCGGCGGCAAAGCGCGCCGTCAGGCCACACAGTTGCCGGAAGCTGATCGCTCTATCCAGGAGCAGGTTACCCAGTGGCTCGACCACGCTGCCATAGATCAGTGCGGGGTGGTAGGGGTAGAGACTGGCGTTGTCGATCAGGTCTCGGGTGATCGGATAGTTCGGTATCTCGACTTGAGCAGGCGTTCCCTCTTCGTAGTGGGCAAGCCACAGTTTTTCCATTCCCGCCCCTTGCTGGATGCGCGACGCGATCCTCGCAACGCGACCCCTGCATCGCGCTGAAGCGCCTGGGAACGCTGCGGGGAGATGAGGATTGTGGGATAGCCTATCCTCCGTTTAGGGGAACCCAAACCCGCGTCGCCTTTGGATAAGCTGGCATTGCTATTTTACATATGTCCGCTGAAAGGGCAAACGGGGGAACAACGGTGGATTGGGAATGGAATGAATCAGGATAGACGGGCTTTAGCATTACCTTTGACCGAACATTAACAATCACATAACTGTAACTTGCACTCTCTCGGTAACGGGGTATACTATTGCCCAGCTCCATAACGTGGAACGAGGAGGTTGAGCAAGATGGACTACCCAAAAGCCGTGTTAGAAAAGGCGAAACGCTTGGAACAGCTACTGCACCGGGTTGCTGGCGGTGAGCCTCTGGCCGAGGTGAACGAAGCGCTAGGCTTCAGTGTGGATCAGGAGAAATTGGCCTGCGCGCAGGCGAAGTACGAAGCTGGAGGGTGCACATGGGAGGCGTTGCTCGATGGGCGCTTTGGACATGCACAGAAGGTCCATTCTGGGATACGGGAGTGGCTATACGCCCGCAAGGAGAAAAACGAGGATATACGAGCGCCACAGTTGGCTCAGGAGATCAGGGAGAAGTTTGACGTGGAAGTTGATCCTGGGCACATCAACTATCTGTTGCGGAAGCGATGTTTGACTGCCCCTCCTGGACGTCCTTACAAGGAGAAGCCTGCTGGTGAAGAGGCAACAGACGTGGCGACTGCCCCCAGCGAGTCTATCGACAACGCGGGTGTTTTTTTCCCTGGAGGGGGCGAAGGTGGAGATGGAGGTGGTGGAAGCGATTGAGGAGACAGTGCTGGAAGCTTCAAAAGCGCATCTGGAAAGCAATCCCTCAAAGTCTCTGCATCACCTTTCAACCGACATTGCCGCACTGTGGCCCAAGATCGATCACCTGCTGTACCAACCTGTCCTGGGAGTGGAACGTCCACGGTGCTTTTACTACTACCAAGGTGACGGGCTAGAGGCCATCTACGACTTCACCTACAAGTATATGACCCTGGAGCATTTCCTGGGGCAGTTGGCTCGCGTGCAGGTGGGTGCGCCGCTGGCCAAAGCTCTAGCGGTCACGTATGTGCAGGCATGGTATCCCGGCAACGATCCGTTGACCATCTTTGTTGATTGGCATACCAAACCCCACTGGACCAAGTTCTACAATCACTCGGGACACATTGCGATGTGGGGGCGGACCATGCCAGGCACCAAGCAACTCATTCTCAACGGCTTCGACGGACGATATCTGGGCAGCTGGAACCACCCTATTGATGCGCACATGACCCACACCCTGGTAGATCTGGAAGCTGCTCTGGAATGCACCCTGGCGCGGCCCATCGCGTGCACGGTTATGGATAGTGAAGGAGGCGGCTTGCCCCTGGGGAAACGATATGCCGAGGCGGAACGAAGTTACGTCAGCGTGCTTCCCAGAGAACATACGTACCGCCTGGCGGACTTTATCCCGGAGAGAGACTGGAAACCAGTGAGAAACGACCCCGAGCGGGAGGCCGTTTTCGCTCGTTGGGCAAATCCCAAGCGTGTGGCCGAGGACCCACGCCAGTTTTTGCTGATGCGCCCAATGGGCCGAACTGACCCAACACGCATCTACACTGGTCAGTTTGCAGGGTTATCAGCTGGCGAAATCCCCTGGCTGCACCGTCGTCGTTGGCCATACAACGAGTTGCGCATCCGAGACCTGATCCACGGAGCCAACCTCAACGTCAACTACGGGTACACTTACACGGAGATCCCCAACCGCACCCGTCAACGGGAGTGGGAGGTTGCACAAGAGCGAGTCGCGGTAACCGAGAGACAGTTGGCCGACCACCAGGCTGCTGTACACAATCTGCGCCAGCGTTTGGTCGATCTGCGAGACACCTACGCCGACCGACACGGTGACCTGCGACGTCAGCTAGTGCGACGACGGTTAGAGGTTCGACATCGTCAGCGTCTGGGGCAAGCCACTGTCCGCGCTCAGAGACGGGTCGCCGGGCTGAGACGGCAGATGAATGCTCTCACGCAGCGCTTGCGAAAGCGACAGCGGCGACTGCTTCAGCAACTCTACGACCACGAGGCCCACTCTTGCCAGTTAGGCAAGCGCCTTCTACATCGCATTGCGCTGCGTGATGCTATTGACACAGAAACCTTGTGTCGGGAGCGCGACCTGGAGAAAGACCAGGTCATGCTGGACTTGCAACTCCTGCTTGCCAACCTGCACGACTGGGTTGTCAAATCCTACTTCGCTCCCCCCTGGCGCAATCTGAGCCTAGAGAAAGCAACACAGATGGTCTACCGTAAGGCGGGGTGGATCACGTGGTACAGCGACCGCATCGAAGTGGTGCTGGAGCCATACCGCTACAGCGACCAGCAGCGCGCGATGGAGGTCACATGCACCCGCTTCAACGCAGCTAACGTGTGTTGGCGAGATGGTCGCCTGCTCCGCATCTCGGTTGCGCCGCCAGAATAGTTCTAGTTATGCGATTGTTAAAGTACCAGTCAAACCTGATGCTAGGATACCCATATACACTTGATCTACAAAACAAAGTCATTAATGTGCGTGCCATAAAGGGCCACATAATCGGAACAGGAAAACAACTTTTCCCTGGTCCCCCTTTTCAGTCTTATGAGCTAAGCTTTCTCACCCCTCGTGGATTGCCAGGGGCCCCACTGCTTACTGAAGCACCAACTCCTGGAGTTTGTGGAATGATAGTTAATCATCGTTCTCACGAAATGGAAGTAGCATCGTCACGCGAGACGATGAGCGAAAATGGCAGCACAAATATCTACACCAAAGTTGAGATGATGCATATAGGCGTAGCTATCCAGCAAAGTGAATTGGTGTTCACGTCATTCGACTTAATTGATGGTACTATCGCAAATCATCTGGCACGGAACCAACTACTTGAATTTCCCAACGCCCCAGAAACTGTTTTGTCGGAAGTGTTAAGATGGTGTCTATCCCAATTGAAATCCACGCACCAGACTTCGATCGAATTCCAATCGAGGTACCTTGTCCAATATGCCAACTTCACACTTGGGTAACACTTGGTGAGATACGCAGGCAAGACTTTGTAGTATGCCGTGGATGCCACGCAAACATCTTGCTAGAGGATTATCTAGGCAATATGCAACGTTTCGTGCGCAGCACGGAAAGAATCTTGAGGTCATTTGGGAGGTAAACAATGGATCAAATGTTACTTCAAAGAACACGTTACGTGCTTCGCAGTCGCATAAGAAGAGTGCAGACTTGCCCAGAAGCTCTATTTTTGCCAGCTTGTCTACACCTGCTCAAATGGATTGACAACCACCCCGTTCTCTCAGGAATAGCTCTTCATCTTCGAGAAGTACCTGGAGAGTACAAAGCACGTATTGCCCAGACTCTAAGCGAGGCTCCCGAGGTAGCCAAAACGAGAGGGGGGTATGATCCAGGATTCTACAGCGCCACATCATCAGAAGAACACGCAGCAGTAAGTCTCAGTAGATCCAAATTCTTGGTGTGCACATGTGCGTGTTGATGAAAATCACCTGCGAAACCGTCATTCTGAGCGTAGCGAAGAATCTCCGCCCTGCATTGGGAGACTCCTCGCTCCGCTCGGAGTGACGAAAATTGGATCTACTGAGTCTAGAAATAGTGCAGGCCCTTGTAACCTTCAACGAAATGGAAACCTCTGAAGATGAGAATATCAGAAAAGAACAACTAAGGTATCTCATAATAAACTACGGCGAGTATCTGACTGGGAACAGCCACATCAAGTACGATGACGCCCTAGAAGTACTGCGCGACGTTGCCATTGACGGATTGTACGAGTATCTCGACGAACAGATTGACACCCGCAACGTCCTATACGCGGTTCTCCTTAAATACAAACAACGTTCGGAATGGTTTCGCCGGGCACGCTTGCGTGCGATTGCAGAAAATGGGCTAGAGGGCAAAAATGGTGAGCGGGCATTGGCTGCCGATGTTCAAGAATATGTGCTCGACCAAGGTGTTGAGTTCATAGTAGAGCCTACTTCAGCAAGTGGCGAAGCGGATCTCATTCTCCGCGATTCGGAAGGCCGATACATTATAATTGACGCTAAGTATATACCCCCTGATGCAACCAGGTCCAGAATTCTGGAAACTATAGCCTCAGGTTTTAACCAAGTGTCTCGATACTGCAACGACTACAACGAACCCGAAGGCTTCCTTGCAACTTTTGTTTGCACAAGCACAAAAATCCGTCTCGAACTTGAAGAAACAGATGGTTTTCGCTTCCTTTCGATTGGAGGCAAGACAATATACTACCTACCAATAAACATAGCTGATCTACCATCCGCAAGTGTGGAGGGAAAAGCAACAGAAATGGTATTCCCCGCTACGGAACTGATTGAGTCAGTGCCTAGCCCCACATAACAGAACAAGAAAACAAAATCCCTTATCAAAAAACCCCGGCGTTTGCCGGGGTCTGTGTGTTTACTCTTGCTTAGTCATTCCAATGCAAGACCAACGCTGCGCACTCGTTGAACTCATACAAGCTTTCCCTCTCGATCAATCCCTCATCGTTGAGATCGACGCCTCCCTCCTCCATAATCTCCTTCATTGCCGACTCACTCCAACCTGAGAGAAAGCACGCTTCCTCAATTGCGTATTCCGATGAAATCGTCCACGTGTTCCGATCATGCCGTCCACTGTCGGAG
>CAZKDJ010000035.1:0-28805 GCA_964551295.1 uncultured Anaerolineales bacterium
CCGCCCCGCTCGACGGTGATCCACGCCCAGTGCTCGCCCGCAAACGGGCTGGGGATCAGAATCTCGGCCGTCTCGCCGGGGACGTACGCGGTCTTGTCGCTGATCAGGTTGATGCGGTCGTTGTTCTGCCGCCGCCAGGAGACGTACTCCCGCCCGCTGACCCACACCCAGGTAGAGCTGATCCCTCTGTCCCACCCCATTGGCTCGGCGGCAGGGGAGGCAGGACCTACGACGATGCCATAGGAGCCGCCTTCCTCCGGTGTGAAGGCCACCACGCCCTCCGCGCGGGCATCGGTGGTCAGCATGCCGTAGTGGACCAGCGTGTCCTTCGTCTCCCACTCCCATCGACCACCGCAGTCGGAGACAGAGTCTCCGCACTCATTCTCCACGAACGTGTTGACCCATTCGCGGCGGTAGACCGCGAATTCTAGAGCCTGATCCGGCAGACGCTCCCCCGCCCAGTCGACGGTCACCACGTCCACCGCCATCTCCTCGCCGGCCTCGCCGACGTACTGCTGCGGCGCCAACCCGGCGTAGAACTCGCCCGCGTGTACCACGACGTCGCCGCGCCCGGAGATGACCTGTCCATCCCTACCATAGACGGTCGCCTCGACCGTCAGTCGCTGCCCGCCCGTCATCACCTCCGTCGGCAGGACGACGGTCAGTTGCCCCTCGGCGTTGGTCGTACCGGAACCGCCGAGGATGAACCCGGGGGCGGGTTCATCCCACCACCAACACCAGCGGCAGATCCACGGGTCGTCGTTATGGGTAAAGCTGTAGCGACCGAACTGTGCCGGTTCGAAACGGTAAGGCGTGGAAAGAACGCGCCACTCGACCGCCGCGTCGGCGACGGGTCCGCCGAAATAGTAGCTCACCTCGACGTCGGCCTGAGTGGTCTGTCTAGGAGCCAATTCCGTCTCGCGCGGCGTGACGGTCACCTCGAACTCGGGCGGGCGATAGGCGGCCACCTGGAACATGGCGGCGAAACGATCTTTTCCTAGGGAGACATTGAGGTGATATCCACCCAGCGACGCACCCTCCGTCAGTACCACCCCGCCGTGGAATGCGCCGAACTCGTCCAGCGTCAGCTTCTCGTTATAGATCTCCTCCCCCATCGCGTCGTAGATGTTGACCTCCACCCGCCGTCCCTCCGGCAGACTGTATTGCACGTCGTCCTCCATACGGATGACACCGCGAAAGTAGACGGTCTGGCCGGGGCGGTAGATGGGCCGGTCGGTGTAGACGTGCGCCCGATGGCGCGGGGGCGCGGCCTCCTGCTCCAGGCCAAAGTCCCATGGACTGATGCCCGTGCTCCAGTCCCAGGCCGTCCCGGCCAGCACGAACGGCTCCTGCGCCAACACGTAAACGCCTCTCGTCGTATCGAGAGAGAAGCGGGCCAGGCCCTCCGCGTCGGTCGTCGCGGAGGCAAGTGTCGTGCCGAGGTCATCTATAACGACCAGCTCGAGTCCGGCGGCAGGCTGCCCGCCCGCCAGGTCGGTGGCCCAGACCCACATCTCATCCCAGCTCCGCTTGAGCGACAGGTTATATGCAGAGACCACCAACAGCTTGCGGTGGCTCCACTCGTTGTACCTCACGCCGGCGGCCCGCATATCGAGCAGGTAGACGCCCGGCGAGAGCGCCCCCCCATCGGCCAGGTCCACCAGTGCGCTCTCTCTCTCGTTGAGCGGCGCGTCGACGCTCAACGACCACCGGCGTGCAGGACTACCGGAGGGCGTGTAATCCCACCGGTCCTGCTGCGCGCGGAAGAACTCGTCTGTATCGAGCCGGTAAAGGCTGAAATCAAGCCGGTCGGTGTTCAGGTGGCCGACGATCACGTGCGCCGGTTGGTTCGCGTCGAGCGTGCCGACCTGCGTGGGGATCTGTATCTCGGCCCAGGGATCGAGAGCGGCAGTGCGGAAGCGCACCGTCAACTCCTGGCCGGTGACGTTGCCGTAGGGGTCGGCGATGTCCGGCCCGATGCGCACCTCGTAATCGGTGGAGGGCTGCGCGCCAAAGTTGAGCACGAAGGTGTTATTCCACCGGCTAAAGTAGGTATATACCTGCGTCGGCGAGAGCGGCGGCGACATCTCCAGGTTCGGCATCGCCGTGGCCGGGTCGATGGGCGCGTTAAAGACGATCTCGAAGGAGGTGTGGGGCCAGGCATCCCGCTGACCGTCGTAGGGGTTGGTGCTGAGAATGCGCGGCAGGGGGACGGTGGTAAAGCGCCAGACGTAATCTTCCCGCATGCCGGCGCCGCCACCTGCGCTCTGCAAACCGGCGTCCACCCGCGCCGTGTAGACCGCGTCGAAAGAAAGCCAGCGCTTGGGCTTGAACGTGAGCGTAGGCCCATCCACATCCACGCTGCCGGGGACGTCCACTCCGCCCGCGGTCTGCAGGTGGAACGCCGCCTCGGTCGAGGCCGGGTCGATCAGCTGGTTGAAGGTGACCTGCACGGCGGTATCGACGCCGACCAATTGCTCGCCCTCGGGCGGCGAGACCCACACGACCTGCGGCGGTTGGCTGGAGAACGTCCACTCATAGTCCTCGCTCAACACGCCGCCGGTGGTGTCCTCGAGTCCGGCGGCGATGCTGGCCACGTAGGTGGTGCCGCCGGCCAGGGGGCCGTCGGGGGTAAAGACGTAGATGGAGGTGTTGAGCCACTCGCCCTGGCCCGCGACGGGCGGATCGACGGTCAGCGGCTGGGGCAGGTCGGCGTAATCAGGATCGCTGACCGCCATCAGCGGGACGACGGGCCGGTTGAAGATGACGGTGATCGTGCTTTCGGCTTCCACGTCCTCCGTACCGGGGGCCGGGATGACCTGTGCCACCTCCAGGAAGCCGACGGTGCGAAAGCGGAAGCGGTAGGCCCCGTCCAGCTGGTTGCCGTCGGCGGCCTTGGCCTCCGAGCCTATGGTGACCAGATATTCCGTATCTCGCTCCAGCTCGCGCTTCGGTTTGAAATTCACCGTGCGGTCGTCGACCCACTCGACGCTGCCCGAGACATCCGGTCCGACCAGGAGGGCCTTCTCGACGGAGCCCTTGTCCATCGCCCGGTCAAAGACCAACTGGATAGGCTCGTCGGTCCCCAATTCCTCGCCCGGCTCCGGCGTGCGCTGGATGACAATGGGCGCGACGTTATCGGGTGGTGGCGGCGTGTAGGGCGGCACCGTAGGAACGGGCGTCGCCGAGGGCTCGGCGGGACACAGACACCCGCCCAGCAAACTGCCAAGCAAAACCAAAACCAAGACCCTGTACAGGGATGATCTTTTCATCGAAACACCTCCTGCGTTTTACCGCGACGCGCTGCTATAGCATTAGTATATCACGAGACGCGCCCGCATAGTAGCAAGCGATCTGACTTCAAGACGCACAAATGAGAAAAAAAGTTCCCGGGGCAGCCGGTCCTCCCCCTGTGGTGGGGGAGGTTAGGTGGGGGGGGACAGCGCACGGCCTCGTCACGCTCTCGTCACGATCGAGGAGTACAATGTGAGCAGTTTGTCCTATGTCAAGAGATCGTGCTATAATGCATTTGATCGAGACGGAAAAATCTCTCAGAATAGGAGGCTACGATGGAATATCCGGCAAATTTTTCGTTCAAGGTCCTGGCCCTCTCGCCACAGCTCGCCGTCACCGATGCGAGCGAGAACCTGGTCTACTATGTGAAGCAAAAGCTCTTCAAACTCAAGGAAGAGGTCACCGTTTTTGCCGATAGGGAGCAGACCCAGCCGCTGTACAAGATCAACGCCGACCGAATCATCGACTTTTCGGCCCGCTACCATTTCTCCGATATGGCGGGCGTCGGGCTGGGGTCGGTCAAGCGCCAAGGGATGAAGTCGCTGTGGAAGGCGCGCTATGACATCCTGGATGGCGAGGAAATCGTCATGAACATCGCCGAGGAGAACCCGTGGATAAGGATGGTTGACGCGGTGCTCGAACAGATCCCGCTGGTGGGGATCGCGACCAGCTACCTGTTCCATCCCAAGTACCTGGTCTCGCGCGCGGACGGGACCCCCATCCTACGGTTGACCAAGCAGCCCGCCTTCTTCGAGGGCAAGTTCCGCCTCGACAAGCTAGCCGAGATCAGCGAAATAGAGGAACAGCGGGCCATTCTGAGCCTGCTCATGATGGTCCTGCTGGAGCGCGCCCGCGGATGATTCGCTCAAGTGCCAGGCACCTGAGAGTAGCCTGGCACTTTTATTTGCGGATGGTGAGCCGCCGCACCTCCACGTCATGGCCGCCGAGGTGGTACTTGTACCGCTCGTCGCCCTGCATAAAGTCGAACGCATCGCGCCCGTGCTCGATGGCGTGGCGGATGGTGTAGGCGGCGAGGACGATGCCCGTGCTGAGGCGGGGGAAAGACTGCCAGTCGAGCCCGGAATTGTAGACCATCACGCGGTTATCATAGACAAAGTTCAAGTAAGCGGCCGCCCGCTGGCCCTCGATCTCGAGGAACACCAACTGCAGCCAGCCGGCATCGTCCGTCACGTGCGCCAACTCGCGGAAGAAACTGCGCATCTGAGGTGTGAGAAAAGTCTCTTTATCCGGCGCGCTGGCCGCCATCAGGTCCAAAAAGGCCTCAACCTCGGTGTTGAGGTCGTGGACCGAGCCGACGATGTACCAGCGCAGCCTCTCGTGGGCCTCGGCGCGCCGCAGCTTGCGCCGCAACTCGTGGCGATGTTTCTTGTCCAGAATCTGCAGGTACTCATCCCACGAGCCGGGCAACTGCACGATAGGGCAGGCGTCCTCCTTCGCCACCGAGGTCGACCAGCCACGCGTCTCGGCCAGGGCGGGCAGCAGCGCCAGGGTGGGCGAATCCTGGTGCACGTTGCACAGGTCGAACACGTCCCAGTCGGAAGCCTCTGGCCACGTCAGATAGTCCAGCAGCGCTGTGTAGACCTCCTCCTCGCGTCCCCGAGCCACGATGAGGTCGAGATAGTCGGCGACCTCCACGCCGCCGATGATGGCCAGCACGCGCCGGCTTGCCGAATCGGCGGTCGAGAATAGGGGCGCGATGCCAACCAGTTCGCCGTCGTCGCGCACGGTCACGATGCGCAGATCGCCTTTCCCCAGGTAGCGCCACCAGACACGCTGGAACTCGAGGGTGAGGAAAACGGTGTCGGCAGCAGAGCGATGCAGCAGGTCGTTCCACTCCCCCGCCAGCTCGTTGAAACCGCGCACGTCTTGATAGGTGTTTATCGATAGGGTCATCGCGACATCTCCCTGAAAATTGCAAAGGGCCTCGTAACGCGGCATCTGCCACAACTCGGCCTTTTGGACACGGAAGAACACGGACTGCACGGTTTTTTACCCGCGTTATTCCGTGTCCAGAGAAATTCTTGCGGACAACGCGAATGTTAGGGCAATACTATATCACAGCCGCGTGGAGGGGTCAATCGACTCTGCGTCCGCAGGCCGCTTCATAAAATCGCGTAGCAACCCGATTCCGTGCACCACCCCGCCCACCAAGCCCGACGCCAGCGTGACCAGCCCAATCGACGCCCCCAACGCCGCCGCCACCTCGTCGGCGGCGCCCGTCGGCGCAAAGAGCGCCCGGCTCACGTTCTCTCGAATCCCCCACCCGCCGATAGAAGGAAATAGTGTCGAGACGGAGAGCAGCGGCGTGACGACGAAAAAGTAGCCCAGGCCGACGCCGATATCGAGCGCCCGCCCGCACAGCCAGTTGATGACGACGTTCATGACGTTGAACACGACCGAAACGCCAAAGGCGCGCAGGATCGCCGGCCAGCCGCAGCCCGTGATCGCCGCATAGACCTTGGCCAGCGGCCCCTCTCCCGCCAGCGAGATCTTGGCCGGTAGCCAGCCGGTGATGCGCCGCAGAAGGCGGCCCTCCAGAATCAGCCCGCCCCCGATCAGGCCGCCGCCGGCCACGACGATCAGCGCCGCCACCAGCCAGGGCTCCAGGCGAGCGGCCACGAACGGCAGCACGATCAGGCCAATTCCAAAGTTGACCAACAGGCCGGTGGCCCGATCGAGCAGGACGGTGCCGATGGCCGCCGATGATTCCGTATCCTGCGTCAGCTCCAGCGCCCGCACCACGTCGCCGCCATAGCCGCTGGGCAGAAACTGGCTAAAGAACTGGCCGACGAAATAGAGGCGCAACAGGCGGCCGAAGGGCACCTCGGGGTCGAGTCCCTGGAGCAGCACGAACCAGCGGTACGCGCGCACGACCAAGCTGAGGACAAAGAGCAGAAACGCCGCTCCCAGATACAGCAGATCGGCCTGCGCCAGTGTCGCCAGCAGGTCGCGCACATCGATCGTGAGGAACAGGAAAGCCAACGCCACCACGGTGATCGCCACGCGCACGACGTTCATCCAGTTGATCTTTTCCTTCGTTTTCATGGACTACTCCTGATCCGCCTCGTCGACGACGCGGACCTTGCACAGCAGCACGCGTTTCCCCAAATGATGACCATCCTCCGCCACCACCGGCAGGCGGCCCACGTCCTTGGCGCTCATGCCGACCTCGATGTCGTAAAAGCCCGGCGGCGTCGTCTCGCCTATCGTCAGCTCGTAGGCGTCCTCGATGATCTGCCCCGGCTGCCAGGATCGGGTCGGCGCCTGCCCCTGCACCGGGTAACTGCTGCTCCAGGCCCAACGCTGATCGTCCTCCCCCAGCACGTGGGCAAAGACGCTATAGTTACGCTCGAACGGCGCCAGCGCCCGCCAGTAGAGCGTCAGGCGGAGCGTCTCGCCGGGGCGGGCCACGCGCCGGTCGAGCTCGTAGCCCACCAGCGCGGCCTTTCCGCTAAAATTGGCCTCCAACGGATTGGGGAACTCGCCCGCCAGAGGCAGTATCTCAACCGCCTCCAAGCGCACCGCGTCGCGCCCGTCGAACGTGACGAGGCGCGGGTTCTGTGGCGGGGCGACGGCATAGAATCCCACCTGGATGTATCCTGCGTCTGGTGCGTAGGCCGTCTCCGGCACGTGCACGCAGTAGGTATCGGCAAAAACGACGCCGGGCTCCCACGCGGTAGACGGATATCGCCCCAGCCCGGGATGCGTGTCGCGTTGAGCCACCATCACTCCCGTGTCGCTCAACAGATGCACAAAGACGATGTGGTGCAGATCGGTGCGGGCCAACGCCTGCCAGTAGACCGTGACCTCCAGCGTACCGCCCGGCTCGACGGCGGTCGGCGCGACTGCGTACCCCAGCAGGCGCGCGACGCCGCCGAACTCGACGTCCATCGGGTTGGGTATGGCCGCGATCTGTGTCTCGGTCAGCGGACGGGGCGGGGAAAAGGCCGGGGCCAGCACGCCGGCCAGGGCATAGACGGCCAGCGCCGCCATCCCTATCGCCACAACCGCCCCCGCCAGCCAATCCCAGCGCCGGGGAAGAAGTCGGCTCAGTCCCCAGACGACCAGTAGGGCAAACGCCGGCAGGCAGGGGAATAGGAACCGCCCCATCGCACCGGCCGGCTGGATCGCGATGTAGTAGAGCACCCAAGCCGTAAAGATGAGCACGCTGGTCCCCAGGAGCGCCAGGACTGAACGCGAGGTACCGCGCCGGGGGGTGACCAAAAGCCCGGCCAGCGCTGCCGCACAGAACCAAAACAGCCCCCGGTAGATGGCCTCAGGCAGCGGAAGTTGACCGTAGCCAAAGCGGCCCCACACGCTGCTCCACAGGTAGGGCAGGCCCTGCGGAATGGCCCACAGACCCTCGGCGAACGGCCGCCCCGCCCACAGCTCGTTGAGGATGCTCAGGCCAGCGGGATCGCCATACAGCACCTGGTTGCGCACGAACCACCAACCGCTGGTCAGGGCAGCCAGCCCCAGGACGATCAGGTTGCCGCGTAAGAATGCGTGCCAAGGCCTGGTTCGGCTATGCTCACCAGGTCGCGCACGCCACGCGGTCAACAAGTAGGCCAGCTCGATCAGCGCCAGCAGGGCCAATAGGTTGAACTTGGTCAGCAGCGCCAGGCCATAGAGCACGCCCATCAACACGTCGGCGCGCCGGCTCGGGCCGCGGCGCACCAGCCGGACGCAGGCCCACAGCACCGCCGTGCCCGCCAGCGCCGCCGCGATGTCGTTGTTGATCGCGCCGCTGAGGTAGATGAACTGCGGGTTGAAGGCGATCAGTGCCGCCGCTCCAGCGGCCAGCGCGGGTTGACCCGGGAAAATCTCGCGCCCGATAAAGTAGGTCAGGCAGACGACGCCCGCGCCGATGAACACCGTCATCCAGCGCATCACGTACACCGCCAGGGTGACGCCGTGGAAAGGAAAGGCCTCGTCGGCGCTGTGGAGGTACTGGTTCTTGTTGTCGTCGCTGACCTCCCAGTGACGGCTGTCCCAGTGGGGATTGGTGGGCGGGTCGTAGTAGACGTCCTGCTCGACGGGAACCCAGCAACTGGTCAGCGCGCCGAGCACATAGTAGAGCGGCGGATGGTGGCTCTGGGCGCGCGGTCCCTCGACCGACTGCACGGGCAGTTCACGGTAGACGATGATGTGGCGCACGTAGCGAAAGTGACGCACCTCGTCGGTGGGCTCGTAGATGGGGGAGGACAGGCTGTAGGCGAGGGCCAGCGCCAGGTAGGCGATGAGGACAGTGAACAATGCACAATGTTTCAATGAACAGCGGCGAGGGGCTGCCATCACTGGTCGCTCACCTCCGCCGCAGTAGAGGCCAGATGGCGATACCGACGACCGACAGCAGCGTCACGCCGGTGACGGCCAGGCCGATCTTGAGCAGCGGGGGATCGTACATCAGAACCACCCGGTGCTCGCCAGCGGGGACGCAAACGGCGCGCAACACGTAATCGGCGCGCACCAGCTGCGCTGGCTGGCCGTCTACCTCAGCTCGCCAGCCGGGGTAGTATACCTCGCTAAAGACCAGCAGTCCGCCGCCACCGCTCACGCGCGCCTCGATCCGGTTCCCCTCATAGCGCGCGATCTCGACCTCGCCGCTTGCTGCCCCCTCACACGCCAGGGGCGCGTCCACCAGCGCTACCGCACGGGGGTCAAAGTCGGACTCGTGGATGCGGGCCAGCGCCGCCGCGCCGTCCATCACCGCCACCTGCGGCGCGACCCACGCCCGGGGGAGCGCCCCGGGCCGCTCGTAGACCCACACGCCGGTTTGCTCAAGCACCAGTTGTGGGCTCTCCGGCTCGTCGTGGAACTCTTGCGCGGCCGAGGTCACCAGATAGCGAGCGTTCAGCAAGTCGTAGGTCCGCGCTCGGGGATCGGGCACCGAGGTGATGAATTCCTCGTAGCGCTGGAGGGTGAGCGGGTCGTACCCGAACACGCTGCGCAGCCCGAACGGCATGCCGCCGTTTTGCTCCACGACGTTCAACCCCCAGGGAAGCACGCGGGCCGCTTGGGGATCGTCCACAGCCTGGGCTACGACGCGCCAGTAGTCGCTCTCCTGCACATCCACCGGCTCCACCGTCCGGCCGCCGAACGTCCACAGGTCCAGCACGACCAGCCCCAACGCCAGCAACAGGAACGTGGCGCGAGGGAGCCAAGCGGCGCGCCAGGCGCGCAACAGGGTCGCGGACAGGAGAAAGAACAGCACGAAAACGGCGGTCTGGTTGGCCAGGTGGTACAAGCGCCCCGCCGAGGGGTTCGACTCCCGCCCCCAGGCAAAGGCGGCGAACCCGGCCACGACCAGCGTCGATCCGATCCCTGCCACGGTCAGGATCAGGGAGCCCTTCAGCGGCGAGAGTAGCCGCTTGCGCTCCCTTTCATCCCCCCCATTGGGGGGGACAGAGGGGGGGGAGACGGATGTGAGCGCCGTCGCCAGCAGGCCGGCCAGCGCGGCGGTGGCCACCGTGAAAAGAAACCCGGCCCTGGCCGGCGCCCGCGCCGCCTGGAATAGCGGCACGAAGCGGTAGAACAGGCGATGCAGCGCGCCGTACTCCCCAAAGGCTAAAAGCAGCGCGCCCAGCCCCAATGTGAACAGGAAGGGCTTTAGCCGGTGGCGCAGCCTCAGGGCCAACAGCGCCAGCAGCAACGGCAGAACGCCGGCGTAAAAGATGAACTCGTCATAGATGCCGTCGCCCCAGTAGCCCGTGTGCACCGGCTCGCCGAAAAAGTTAGGCACCAACAGGCTCACCAGGTGGCCCGGCGGCCAGGAGAAGCGAGCGGCGAAACCGTAATCGGCGGCCTGGCGGATCGAATGCGCCACCAGCTCTACCATAGGCAGAACCTGCACCGCCGCCAGCGTCAACCCGACGGTGAGCATCACGCCCGCCAAGATCAGGGGCTGCGCCGCCGTCCGCGCCAATCGTCCCTCGCGCCAATGCTCCCAGGCGCAAAAGCCGGTGTAAAGCCCCAGCGCCAGCGCCACATAGAGGAAGGAGGCCGTGTGCCCCGCCAGGATCGCCAGTCCCACCGGCAGCCCGCCCAGAATGGCGAGCCTCCACGAACGGCGCGTCAGGGCGCGCCGGTAGGCCCGCAGCACGAACGGCAGCCAAGCGCTGGTGGTGACGACGCCCAGGTGGCCTGCCTGCACGCGCACGAAAAAGTAACCGCTAAAGGCAAAGACGACCCCGCCCAAGAGCGCCCCCGCCTTCGATGCTCCCTCCGAGCGCAGCCAGGCGAACATCCCCGCGCCGGCAAGCCACAGATGGAGCACAACGATCAAGCTAAACGCCTTGGGGACCGGCAGCAAAAGCGCCAGCCACGTCGGAGGGTAGAACAACGCCGGTTGGGGATTGGCTATGAATGGCAGACCCGAAGACAAATAGGGGTTCCACAGGGGAAGCTGCCCGCGCTGGATTGAGGACTTGGCCAAGCTGAGCCAATGATAGAACATGTTGGTCAGGTCGTTCCCGGCGACGATGCGGTCACCGGGCAGCCATAGCACGTCCCAGAAGAAAGCGATGCACAGTAGCGCCAGCACCGCTCCAGGCCAAATTCTACGCCATAGGCCGCTCGCCATTTTCATCCGCTCGCCTCTCAACCCACGCAGTTTATCAGACATGCGCCGATTTGTCTACTGTCCCGCCGGAAGGAGCTCGATCTCGATCCACTCCCTCATCGGAGCACCATCCGCATCCACCAGCGGCACGTTCGCCACATCGGGGTAGGTGTACATCCCGACGCGCATGGTGTAGCCATCCTGCGGCGCGTCCGGTGGAATCTGGAGCTCGAACCAGTTGAGGATTGTGTCGCCGGCCCGCCAATACGCGGGGAGGAAACTCGGCCCATCCTGCTGCGCGCGTAACTCGCCTGATCCGTCGACCAGGTGGTTGAACCAGTGGTAGTAGACGTCCTCGGTGGGCGTCCGAGTAGGTCGCCAGATCAGCGTCCAGTGAATCTTCTCACCGGGCCTCAAGTCGCCCTCCAGGCAATAGCCGGTCAACTGCGCGCCATTGGTCCAGGTGTGCGGTCCGCCGGGCAACGACTGCCGACACGAAATATCCGGCTCATTGCCGGGCCAATGGTAGAAACGAAACGAGCGCACGCCCTCCCGCAGCGGCACCCGGGCATCGGCGATCTCGGGCGTGAAGGTGGAGAGCAACGCCTCGCTGGGGGACATCTCGTAGGCCACCCAGTAAACGGTTGGATGGGTCGGAAAGACCAGCGCCGAGCGAATGTCCACCGAGCGATGCGGTGTATCATACATCAGGACGTCGGCCGCGTTGGGCATCTCGTACACGCGCGGCTCGTCCCCCAGGGCCAGCACGATGACCTCGTCGCCGCCGAGCTCCTGTCGCAGGCGGTCGGCCGTCTCCACCGCCTCGATCTCGTAGGCGACGGGCGTGCCATAGCCACCCAAGGTCGTATCGCGCGTCATCACGAATTGCAGGACAGACACCGTCTCGTACACTTGCGCCGCAGCGAGCACCGCCACCAGCACGAGCAACAGCGCCTGGCCCGTTTGCGCCAAATGCCCCTTCAAGCGCCCGGCCTGCGCGACCACCCATCCGACGAGGATGAATTGGGCCGGAAACGTCACGGTAAAGTAGTGGGGGGCTATCATGGTGCTGTGGCGCGTGAGGAAGAGTGCGGGCATCACGAGCCAAGTGGCGGTCATCAGCGCGGCGGCCGTCTCGTCGTCCAGGCCGGCGCGCGCCCGCCACAGCGCCATCGCGACGCCAATGAGCGCCAGTATCCCCACAACAGCAAAGAGCCAGCGCACGTTGAGCGTGCCGGCCACGAAATCCGGGTACAGATCCAGGCCGGTCAGGATGTGCAAGTCCCATCCCGTGGTGATGGTCCAGGTAGCGCGTGCCGCATCCGCATCGACCGTCGCCGGGAGCTGTGCCAGCTTCAAGAAGCGCGGCGTGCTGCGCCAGCCCCGCGTGGCATCCACGACACAGTAGGGGACAAATGTCAGCGCCGCCAACAACGCGCCGATCACCACAAACCGCCGGTCCAGCCGCTTGATAAAGATCAGCCCCCACAAGATCGTCAGCAGGACGCAAGGCAGTGCGGCGAAATGGGTCTGCACCAGCATGGCCAACGCCAGGCCATGTGCTGGCAGCGCCCAGCGGCGACCGCGCACGAACGCCAGCCAGGCGGTGGCGACGTGGAGCATCACGAGTGGGGGGAGCAGCACCGTGTGCCAAATCTTGCGTGAGTAGATCACGGCCCACGGCGCAACGGCGTACAGGAGGATCGCCACCAGCGCTGCCCGTCGCCCAAACCAGCGCCGTGCCAAAACGTAGCAGCCTATCACGGCGAGCAGGTTGATGCATGCGACGAAACCGGTGCCAAAGACGGGACTGGAGGAGATGGCAGACGGCACGGCCATCAGCCAGATGGCCACGGGAAAAGTCGTGAGCCCGGTGGACGACATGGGACCGATAAATCGAAATTCCCCTCTCTGCCCCGCGTCCAATGCCCACTTGGAAATTTCGGACTGATCCCACAAGAACTCGGCCTGGTCGATGTGCCAGAAGCGCAGCCAGGCTGCCAGCAGCACAACGATACCCAGCAGGATCGGTTCAAGCCTATATTTTGAAAAACGTCTCACCATTGACTACAAAGAGACGGGGATGCCCGGGCGTGAGCATCCCCGTCTTCATTTCGAGGGTTAAAACCCAGAACCGGTCATTAGTAATCGCAGTCCGAGTTGGGTGTCACCATAAAGTATTCGTAGCGAATATCGATGGGGGTCAACTCGTAGTCGCCGCCGATCACACCGACGTACGTATAGTCCTTCAAATCGGATAGCTTTCTCTCGCCCTTATAGTGGTCGCCTATGTAGACCCCGACATGGTTTCCATTGACGGCCAGTCGCAAGCGATTCCATCCTGTTCGGCTGGTACCGTCGCGTACGTCTCCACCCTCGTCAGCAAAACCATCGATCTTTTCACCCGTCGGACAGGAGCATCCACAGCGCTTTCTGTCACTGCTGGCCGGGAACTTGTAGTCTTCTTTGTACATCAGGAACCAACCCAGCCCATCGGCGTTATCCCGAGCCAGACATATGGCATAGATCTCCGTTGTTCCTTCATTATCCTTAGCACCGATGATCACTCCCAGGTTGGCCCATATGTTACCTTCCTGGAACTTGACTTCGGTCTCGATACAATAGTCATCGGATGGAGGGACATAGGGAGCAAAAGCGCCAGGCTGCCAAAACCAAGCCAAGGGGCCGCCCTGTTCGACCAGCAGACGATACTGCCCACTCTTGTAGTCACGCTTCCACTCGTGCCTTTCTCCACTATCACTATCGATGTACATCACACCCTCTTCATCCGGCCAGCCACTGTCACTATCTTCAAAGTCATCGTAGTAAGGCATAGCGACACTTTCGACGTTACTCCACGGGCCTTGCCCCCACCCATCGTCGGCGCGCACGCGGTAGTAGTAAGAATCACTGGAGGACCCAGTTTTGTCTATATAGAGGGAGGTCTCTGTGGTTGCATACTCCTGCACACCTTGGGTAAAGCCTGAGTCCGTTGCCTCTTGAAGCACGTAGTGATCCGCCAGCGGTTCGCAGGAATCACAGCTCCAGGAAACCTCATAAGACCAATCATCCGAATCGGGCGTTGAGATCGGGTTCAGGTCAGGCACGGGGGGGTATTTATAGTATATAATGGGAAAGTACAGTACAAAGTCCGTGCTCACCCTCGCCGCCACGGAATCCGAGATCGGGAAGCCCGCGCCGGTGACGATGACGGTGTTGGTGAAATACGTTTCAACCTCCAACGCGGGGTTGACTTCAGCGGAGAAATTGACGGTGGCCATATCCAACGGATCCAGGCTGCCGGTACAGGTGATGACGCCGCCACTTTCACCGCAACTGGCCCCTGTGCCTCCGGAGATACTTGGCGTTCCGACATTGACCAACTCTGGTGGCAGGCTATCGGACATGGAGAACGCACCAACCGTACCCAGGCCCGTGTTGCTGATATAAACGGTGTAAGCCACCTCATCGCCAGGGTGGAATGAAGGGGAATCAATGGTCTTGAGCACATCCAACGCCCCGGGCGAAACTCCTGTCGAGGCCGAAGCGGTGACCAACGTACCAGTGCCGGTGACCTCGGCAGTGTTGACCACCGTTGTTGAGCCAAGATCCGGCGAAATCTCAACAGAGAACGTGATATAGACCCAACTGCCGAAGCCAAAGCTAGGATGGGTCCAAGTAACCACGCCATCTGAATAACCAGCACTACCCAGGCCGAGCACTTCCAAGCTACCGTTGACATAGGTTACTTCGGATGAGAGTGTGTCCGTCATCCAAAGATGGACCGTTTCTGCCTCATCGTGAACGATGTGAATAGTGTAAGTCAGCACCTCGCCCGGAGCTGCCTGGTTCGTACTAACTTGTTTTTCCACTGTAGGGTCATCTGCCATAGGTTCGGCGCGTGCGGGAAGTGACAGTGACAGAACTATCACAAGGAACAAAGCCAAACCGGCTGCCATTAACACCAGCGCCATAGGGCGCGCGCGCAACTTTTCATAGGCTTTCATTTGATCACCTCACTCGCTAACTTTAGGGAAGCAGGGGGGATTGTACCACCTGCTTCCAGCACTGTCAACCGTCACAAAATGACATAATCTGCCCTGGAGCGGCTCCAAGAGCCAGCACGACGATCCTCTATGGCTCCTGGATTTCTATGTCGATGAGGTGCACGCTGTCGCCGGCCGGCGACCCGTCGGGTGCCAACACAGGCACGCGCTGCATCGTCGCGAAATCGTACAGGCCGACGAGTAGAGGCACTTGGCCAGGGGGCGCGTCCTCCCAGATCGGGATGCGGTACGGATCGACGACGATCTGGCCGGGCTGCCAGCGCGACGTCGGAAAGCCGCCGCACACCGGCTGCCCGTCAAGCTGCCCGCGCATCGCCTCTTCGTCGTAGAGGTGTGTGAATGTGTGATAGTCCACCGACGTGGGCTCCAGGGCTTGCCATATCAGCGTCAGCTCCACGTACCCCCCAGGAACGGCGTGCCGGGTATCGACCGTGTAGCCCAACAGGCGGGCGACGTTACCAAGCGTCGCTTCGTGCGGCACGTATTCCTCCGGCTTTAGCGCCTCCATCCGGTCGAACGCCGGCCACGCAACCCGGCCCGGCGTCGATTCGAGATCGAACGGCCCATCGTATTCTTCCGCTCGATAGACCATAGGTTCGCCCGTCGCGCCCCGTCCGTAGACGGTGATCTTGGGCTGATTGCCCACTGCGATCACTGCCACAGGGTGGTATTCCTCCTCGATCTGATCCCAGCGAACGGGCACCTCGTCCTGAACATCAACTGCGACGACGAACATATCAGGGCTGGCGCATCCCAGGCGCACTTCCTGGCGGGTGTAATAGTCGGTGATCTCCCGCTCCTCGTTGCTGTCGTAGGTGCCCGCTAACACCCCCTCGTCCATCAAGTGTCCCACGGCCTTCCACCCCGCGCGATAGGGAAAGCCAAATAACCCGGCCTGCGGCATCCGCTCGTAGGGGGTCCAGTACAGTGGGTTCTTGAACCGGGGAAACGTCCGCTGGTACTCGGGAATGTGATCGACGAACATGGTGATCGCGTAGGAGCCGCACAGCGCGTACACCAGCATCCCGCCGACCGCAGCCACGCGCAGCGCTGCTCTGGATTTAGTTGCTAGCCAACGGCCTAGATCGACTAACCCCAGGCTGGCCAAAATTGCCCAGGCAGGAAAAGCCGTGTGGATGTGCGTGAGCGGCAGGGCGACGAAGAACAGGTAGAACAGGGCCGTCAGGCTCAGCCACAACCAGAGGGCTCGCGTGCCTACCGACTGGCGGGGAGCCAGCGGCGCGCCAATCAACAGAACGGCATAAGGCACCCAGGCCCACGTCCGCTCGCCAACCATCCACATCTCCGGCCGCACCAGCCCGGTGACCGCCAGCGCGACAAGCAGCAGCGATAACACCAGCCCCGCGCGTCCCCATCGCCCCCATGTGACGAGCACTTGCCCTATCAGCGCCAGAGCCATCAGAGCCAGAAGGTAAACGGAATCGTAGACGGCGCTCAACTCGAAGGTAGATGTCAGGTGATTGTAGGGGCCGCTGCCGATGCGGCCCAACACGTAGTAGGACGCCTGTTCCGCATACGGGCCGCGTAAGAGGGGCACGTAGAACAACCCCAGCAGCACGCCGCTGACCAGGGCGGCGGCAGCTAGCGGCAGCCAGGTATGCCATCCGTCCTTGCGATCGCGCCACACTCTGGCAGCGACGAGGAGCAACCCGGTGGGCAACGCCAGCGCAGCGTCGTAATGCGCGAGGGCGCCGCCGGCAAAGAGAGCCGCAGCGACGGCGAGCAGGATGCCGCGCCCGCACTCCCAATACGCCAGCAGGCACAGCAAGCCGAGCGTGCCGAGCGCGAACACAAGGCTTTGGTACTGCACGATGCGGCCAAAGCCGACGAAAAACCCCTCGACGGCCAGCAGGCAGGCCGCGATACCGCCGACGTGCGGTCGACCCAGGCGGCGGCCCAAGAGGAACACAGCCGCTACGCCCAGCACCCCCGCCCAGGCAAAGGGCAAACGCACCATCCACTCGCTCGTCGTCCCGGTCAAGCGCCAAACCGCCATCACCACTGTCAGTTCGGCCGGGCCCTTTCTGTGCTGGAACACGGCACCTCCATCGCCCTCCAGCGCCCGGGCTGCGCGCACCATCACAGCGGCCTCGTCCCCCTGGAACTCGGAGTAGCCCAGGTTCACCACGCGCAGCGAAGCGGCGATCAAGACCGCAACCACGAGCCACGCCCGGCCGTCTCGCCACAGAGGATGTCGCGCGGAAAAGATTGCTCCGAAGTTTAACCCCCTACGCGATGCTGTATCCGTGAGTTGCTTTCTCAACGCGGGTACCAGCGCCGACAATCCCAGCGGCAAGCCAACACTCGCCACAATCGCTGCCAAGAGGGTGACGCGATCGACTGGCCCGGGAAGGTAGGTGACCAGCAAAGTGATCACGGGGGAGATGACGAAACAAAGCCCCAGGCCAACGGCCAAGCGCTCGACCCGATCAAGCGTGCCGTGGGGGATGAGCGCAATCCAGGCCAAGCCTGGAAGGACCCACAGCAGGGGAAACGCTGCGCCATAGCGCACGGAAGGTGCGGGCACCACCAGAATCACGGCTCCCAGGATTAGCGCTACCAGAGGCAAAGCGATCTTTCGTTTCATACTCTTCATCTTCAACTCACCGGCGGGGCATTGTATCACCCGCACCGCGCGCTGTCAAACAGCGTTTGACACCCCGAACGCCTATCGTATAATCGGCAAAGTGACGAAAGCCATCCAGTCGGACCGAAAGCGAACGATTCTCTGGCTTGCCACAGCTGCCCTCCTCCTAGCCCTCGGCGCCCTGGCGCTGTGGAGCGCTGTGCTGGCGAGGGAGGGCAACGTGGAGGGTGTCTTTCCATGGCAACTGCCCAAGCTGCGCGGATTGCTCGCCATCAGCGGCGTGTGGCTTGCCCTGGTCGGCATCATTCTGTTGGCTGGCTACTTTTTTCAAAACCGGCCCTACGACTCGATCAGTCCAAAAAACGTATCAAGATTCCATCCGGCGCTTGTCGTGCTGGTCTTGCTCATTCTTGGTCACGCCATCGCCTACGGCTGGCTCGCCACCCAGCGCCACGATCGCTTCAACTCCACCGGCTTTGACCTGGCGATCAAGGAGCAGGTCATTTGGAACACGCTGCACGGGCGCTTTTTCGCCAGCTCGCCCGAGGTGGAGAACGCCTTCGCCGACCACTTCCAGCCCGTGATGTTAGCTCTGCTGCCGCTGTACGCCGTCATCCCGTCCCCCAAGCTGTTGCTGTGGATTCAGGTCATCGGTCTGGCCGTGGGCGCCATGCCACTGTACCTGCTCGCGCGACGCCGCCTGGACAGCCCCTGGCTGGCACTGGCCGTGGCGGCGGCCTACCTGCTCTATCCGGCCATTGGCTTTATCGAGCGCTTCGACTTTCATCCCGAGGCGCTGGCCATCCCCGCCTTTATCGCCGCCTACGAGGCGTTCGACCGCGACGATCTGCGAGCCGCCTCGCTGTGGCTGCTCGTGCCCCTGCTGAGCAAGGAGAACCTCGGCTTCAGCGTCGCCGCCTTTGGGCTGTATGCCGCTCTGAAAGAGCGCGTGCTGTTCCACCAGCGCGTGCGCTTCGGCCTCGTTTGGGCCGGCGTGGGCTTGGTGGTATCGAGCGCTACCATGTTCTGGCTGATCCCCGCCCTGCGCCAAGGACCCTCCGACACGCTGGCGCGCTACGGTTGGCTGGGGGAGGGCCCCGGCCAGATAGCGTTGACGCTGATCTCCCAGCCCGGCACCGTTTGCCAGACCCTGGCCGAGCCTAACCGGGCGCTGTACTTGCTGCAGCTCCTGCTTCCCATCGGCTTCCTGCCGCTGCTGGGGCTGCCCGAGCTCTTGCTGGCCGCGCCGGGGCTGGCGATCAACGTGCTGGCTCAACATCACTGCCAGGCCGAGATCTATTGCCAGTACACCGTACCCATCGTTCCCTTTATGTTTATCGCCGCAGTGTTCGGAATGTACAGGCTGAAAAACTGGCTGGGCCAACGCTGGCTCTTTCGCATCATCGGACTGGCCGTTGTCCCACTGACCGTGTTATCGCTCGTGATCGATAACCCCTTCACCGAAGGGAAGGAGCTGCCGCCGCCCCTCGCTGAACTGCCCAACGCCGAGGCCGTTTGCCAAGCCCTTGCGACTGTCCCACCAAAAGCCTCCGTGGTCACCACCAATGCCTACGCCCCGCACCTGGCACGGCGGGAAGGGCTGTACATCGTCGGCATCCCCGCTCAGCGCGATCCGCCGCCCGACCCCGACGTCGTGTTCATCAACCTGTACGACCAGCGCTTTATGGTCTGCGAGCAGTACCGGGAGTATTTCTCGCAACTGGACATCGACCGCTACGGTGTCATCTTCCGCGACCGAGGGCTGATCGTCGTGCAGCGTGACGGTGGCTCGAACGAGGCGTTCCGCGATTTTGTGCTTAACTGGACCGACTGTGCCGGTTAGCGCTGTTCGTCACGGCACCAGGACGTGGTCGGCGATGGGCTGACCCGCATCGTCCAGCACGTCCCAACGCATCTCTGCCCCTGGTTTTGGATCGTACAACCCCAGCCTCACCGTATAAGGCCTATCGCCTGAAGCCGCGAAGCGATGCACCTGGAGAAAATAGTCGCCGGGTTGGAGGGTGAGCGGATCCACCCACAGCCCGTCGTCCCCGGCCACCTGCGCACCACCGGCGTCCAGGAGATGGGCAAAGAATTTCAGCCGCGGCCCGGAGTAGACGCCCGGCGGCGGCGGGTTGGCCACGATAGGCACGGGCGGCAGGTCGAGCGCCTCGGCCACGTGCCAGATGGTCAGGAAGTCGGTCTCTCCAATCCACCGCGCTTCGATCAACTCCAGGCCGTTGGCGAAACGGGTCGGATTGGAGATTGGAGATCGGAGATCGGAGATTGGGGTGAGCGTGTGGCGTGTGAGGTGAGGCGAGATGGCCTCCGGCGGCCCCAGGAAAGCGTTGATCGGCGCGGCTGGATGAGGCCAGGAGGTCAGCAGCACCATCGATGCCTCATCCCCACCGCTCCACACCAGTGCCCGCCCTGGATCGAAGAGACGCACGCCGACGTCCTTGCGCTGAACGTCCACCTCTAGCGCCAACCGATCCCAGGGACCCAGAAGCGTGCTGGAAACCGCCACGTCGGCGATCTCGGGATGGGCGTCCAGGTAGCGGGCTGCCTCGCGATAATCGGCGCGGTAGAGCACGCGCACCATCTCCTGACGCGGCCAGACGACGAAATAGTCGTAGAGATCGCGGACGGCGTTGCTGAAAAGAAAAATCACAAATATCAAATAGCAAATGACAAACAGCGGGAGGCGAATTTGGGTTTTGAGATTTGAGATTTGAGATTTCCCCCATCGCCAGCCCTCAACCAGCGCCAAAACTGGGAGAATATAGGCGACAGGCATCACCAGAATACTGTGGCTCAGGCTGGCAGCCGGGATGCTCAGGAACGTGGGTACCAACCCGATGCCCAGCCACAAAAGTAGGAAAAAGTAACGCGGGTGCCGCCAACGAAACACACAGAGCACCACGCCGGCCCAAAAGAGCGCGCCGCCGAGAAGCTTGAACACCGGGCGCCCGGCGATGTTGTACAGCCACTCAGGGTCGCCGGTAGTGTGGAACATGCCCAGCGACGTCCACACGTTCTCCAGCAGCGGGCAGGGATCCCCGGCCAGTAACTCGCGCAGCGGTACGGCCAGTTGCGCGATGCGAGAATCGGCCCCGATGCCCGCGCTCTGCTCGGCGACCTCGCCGCGCCCGCGGGCGATGGCGATCCACAGCGGCACGCTGACCAGCGCCGCGACTGCGAACGCCAGAAGCAATTCGCGCCAGTGCCGTCCGAACCGTTTGCGGTGGAACAGCGCCAGGTACCCACCGAACACGATCAGCAGCACCGGCAGCAGACGGGCGGCGGGGTAGGTGTACAAGGAGATACCCAGCACCAATCCCAGGGGGGCGAAACGCCGAGTTTGAGACTGGAGATTGGAGATTGGAGATTCAAGCCCGCGCCACAGCAGGTAGAACGCCGCCAGAGCCAGCGGCAGCAAACTGATGTGCCGCAGCGCGATGCGGCTGTACATCAACGACCAGAAGGAGGTCGCCAGCGCCAGCGACGCGCCGACGGCGACAGCGCGACCGAGCAGCCGCCGGGCCAACACGTAGGTCAGCGCGACTGTGAGCGTGCCCGAGACGATGGAGAGCAGGTGCCCGCTCAGTGGACTGTACCCCCACGCGGCGTGCACGCCGGCGAGTAGGTAGTGGTAGAGCGGCTCGTGGCCGGAGGCCCCGGTAAAGTACAGCGGGAAACGTCCTTCCAGCAGTTCGCCGGAGAGGGCGTGGATGTTGATCAGCTCGTCATCGCGCCAGCCTGGGGGAACGGTACCGAGGCAGCATAGCCGCAAGCCCCAGGCAAGGAGCAAGATAGCGATGATCAGCCAGCGGTAGATTGGGGATTGGGGATTGGAGATTGGAGATTGTGTCATTTGCTCCCAACCTCCAGTGACCCCAAGGACACGCGGTCATCCACCTCAGCGCCTTCAACGACGATAGGCAGTCGTTCCATCGTGTGACGATTGTAGATGCCCACCGCTAGGTCGTAGATGTCGGGCGGCGCGTCGTCATCCAGCCGGATTTCGTGGACCTGCACGAAGGCGTCACCCGCGTGCCAGCTCCAGGCCGGCGCGTCCAGCCGGTCGTCCTGACCGACGATCTTGCCCGCCTCGTCGAGCACGTGGACAAATAGAGCGGCGGCGCGCCCGTAATGCCGAGGGTCCACCGGCTCCAGCGCGTCCGGGTCGCGGATGCGCCAGCAGGTGACCAGCGTGGCCGTCTCGCCCGGCGCGGGCTGCAGCGTCAGCAGGTCGTAGGCGAGTAGCTCTATCCCAGCAAAACTCACCGGCAGATCGATCGACTCACCCCCAGCACTCACAACCTGAGACGCCTCCGGCAGCAAATCTGAGAACACGGCCCGCGGACGCCATTCAAAGACGTCGAAGTAGGGATCGACGTCCTCCGGACGCAGCTCCACCCGCTTCACGAGTTGCAGGTCCAACCGGTCGGCAAAGTATGGATTGAGGGGCGTGTTGGGCGGCAACACGAACAGGCCGTGCGCCGCATCGGGAAACACGACCGCCCACCTTGCGTCGAACCAGCGCCCGTGCACGTCGTCGCGGTGCAGGCGCATATCGGCGATGAAAGGATCGAGGGGCACGTCGGGGAAGGGAGACGAGAGCGCCACGTCGCCGCTATAATCCCCATCCTCCAGGTAGTCGGCGATAGAGACCAGGTTGTGAAAGTAGGCCGCGCGCGTCTCCGGCGACTGTCCCCAGCGGGCAAAGTAGTCGTAGCCGGTGAATGCGGCGACGACGGCCAACCAGATCACGCAAATTGCGGCGAACACCCTGCCCCAACGCCTTCCCAGACGCCGGGCCACAAAGCGTCCCACCTCGACGGCGCACAGCGCCGGCAGCGCCAGGATCGGTGTCTCGGCCGCCTTGCTGTGCAGCGTGCTCGTCCACTCGCCCAACAAGAGCGAGGGCAGAATACCAAAGGTCATCCACATCAGCAGGAAGGCGTAGGCCGGTCGCCTCCAGTGGTACAGGCACAGCGCGATGCCGCCGTAAAAGAACACGCTGACCACCGGGTCAAAGATCGGCCTGTGAGGCAGGTTGTAGGTGACGAAACTATCGCCGCTGAAGCTAAAGGTTCCCAGCGCGCTGACGGCGTTGACCAGCAGCGGCTTCAAGTTGCCCTGGGTCGCTTCCTGTATCGGGCCCGACAGCGTGTTCGTGCGCCCCCACGAGGACGGATCGAGCACGTGTGGAGCGACCAGCAGCCCGGCGGCGATCAACGCGCCGGCGAGCCACGCGCCGTGCCGGCGAAAGCGAGCGCGGTCGGCGAAAAAAAGGTAGACGAAGAATGGTACGAAAGCCATCGCCGCCGCACCCGCCGCTTCGTAGGCGTAGAACGACCCCGCCAGCATCAGGGTGAACAGCACCCAGGCCCACCAGCGCTGCTTCCCTCCTCCGTCATCCAGCGCCAGCCACAAAAAGTACATCGCGCCGGTGAACAGCGCCGGACAGGGCGGCGAGTTGAGGGCAAAGCGGCTGTCGAACACCGTCCAGAACGTCACTGCCACCATGGCCGCGCTGCCCAACCCCACCGTCACGCCAAAGGCGCGCCGCGCCCACAGGTACGTAAAGAGCACCAGAACCAATCCCCAGAACGCCGCGTGAAAGCGCAACGCTAGATCGTTCGCGCCAAAGAGCGCCATGAAGGGCACCGCCGAGTACTGGGTGAAAGGCTTGTAGGCGTAGCCGTAGGGCGTCTCCACCTGCGAGCACCTGCCGGTGCGATACACCACCTCGACGAAATAGCCCGTGTCCGCCTCGTCGTGCGTCACGCCGGGCGGGATCTCATCCAGGCGGTAGAGGCGCAGGAACGCGGCCACCAGGAGGAGGATGACGAGGAGGACGTTCGTGATTTGAGACTTGAGATTGGAGATTGGAGATTGGGTCACTCGACGACTTCCAAGGGCTGTAGGAGCACGTGATCCCCCGCGACGCTTCCATCCACCAAGATGGGCAGACGAAGGCCGTCGGAGCGGCGGTACATGCCGACCTCGAGCGCGATCGGCCCAGCAGAGAGATCGGACTGTAACGCGAAGCGGTGAATCTGCGCGATGACGTCGCCCGCTTGCCAGTCCCAGGCCGGTGCGTCGAGCCGATCCTCCTGCCCGACGACATTCCCCGCGCCATCCAGCGCGTGGGTGAACACCACCCAGTCTTCTTCCGCGTTCGAGAGATTCTGGGGCCGCAGCGGTGCCGGGTTGATTACTCGCCAGAGCGTGACCAGCTCGACCGTCCCACCCGGCGCGACCTGCGGCGTGCGCAGGTCGTAGCCGACGAGCTGCACCGCGACCTGCCCTGAGCTTTGTGGTGAGCTTGTCGAACCACCTGTCGAAGGGCCAAAATCCACCGGCATAGGCGGGTCGGCCACATTGCCAAGCGTCTGTCCTTGCAGTGCCGCTACCGTCGCCTGCGGCTCCCAGTCGTAGACGTCGAAATACGGATCCGCGTCATCCTGCCGCAGCGCCACACGCTCACGCAAGCTGAGCCCGGCCAAATCAGCGAAATACGGGTCGAGGGATACGCCAGCAGGCGCGATCAGCACGGCGCTCACCCGTGAAGGCAAGACGATGGCTCGCCGGGCGTCGAACCAGTGCAGAGACAGATCGTCGCGCTGCGAGATCACGTCAAAGACATAGGGATCGTGCGGCGCGTGTGGCAGGTAGGCAGAAATCCCCACGATCTCGTCCGCCGGCGTCGCATCCAGGTAACGGGCAATCTCGACGAGCGGGGCCATGTACGCAGCACGCACATCGGGTGACTGGCCCCAGGCGACAAAGTAACTGTGGGCAGAGATCGCGCCGGTGACGATGACGAGCGCGACAAAGCCCATCCAGATGAACTGGGCCGCGCGTCGCTTCCACCGCCTCGCTGCCCAACGCGCACCTTCCGCGGCGGTCAGCGCCGGGAAGAGATATGCCACCGGCAGCGCGGCGATGCTGCGGGTAAAGCCGGCGGTCGCACCGGTGATCAGCGAGGGAGAGATGCCGACGATGAACCACAGCAGCGCAAAGGCGCGGGCCGGTCGGCGCCAGCGGGCCAGGCACAGCCCAACGCCGGTCAGGAAAAGCGCGCCAGTCACGGGATCAAAGATTGGGCGGCCGGGGATATTATACGCCAGGAACCGGTCGCCTGCGCCTGGGACGAAAAATCCCGTCACGCAGCTCCAAGCCCGGCTCAGCACCACCGACACATCCCCGGCTCGCAGCGCCTGTAAGGGCACGTCCAGCATCGCCAACCGCTGCTCTGCCCCAGGATGGGCCTGCAGATAGGCGAAAAGCGGCGCGACCAGGAGCAATCCGAGCGATACGGCAAGCAGTGTGGGCAGCCACGCACGCCGAAAGATCGGTCGGTGCACGAGCGCCAGGTATGCCAGGAAAACGGGGAACACAGCCCACGTGACGCGTGCGGGCACATACGTCCACAGTGTCGCCCCGAGGCACAGCGCGCACAACATCCCGTATCTGTAGGGGCGAGGCATGGCTAGAATCAACCTCTTCCCCCCAGCGCGTTTTTGTGGCCGTGCCTCGCCCCTACCAATCGCCCGCCAGTAAAAATACACCGCAAATGCAAACAACACCGGCAGCAGCCCGGAGCGCAGCGCCTGCCGGCTGACCGATAGCGACCAGAACGAAACCGCCTGGAGCGCGAGGGTCGCCAGCGCCGTGGGCCCGTCGAAGGCATCCCGCACCCACAGAAACGTCGCCAGCAGCGTCAACAATCCCAGTGGCACCGGGGAGAACCGCAGTACGCCGCCGGTGGGACCCAACACCGCCATCAACCCAGCGACCAGGTAGTCGTACAGTGGCTCACGGCCATACCCCACCGTTTGATAGATGGGCCGAGCGCCATTCAATATCGCAAGCGCATCTTGGCCGTGCCCGGCCTCGTCGTGGGTGAAACCCGGGGGGATGCTGCTCAATCGCCACAAGCGCAAGCTCGCGGCCAAAACCAGGATCAGGACGAGGAGCGCCCACTCCCAAATCTGCGATTGGCGATTGGCGGTTGGCGATTCAGGCTTGGGACTTAAAGACAAGCAATTGGCCTCCTGAGGAGCGCGCCAATCATACCCCAACCCGAGACAGTTGGCAAGTAGGGCTTGGCGCCAGGTTGTGTTATAATGAGTTCATCGATCACATCCATTGGAGGCGCTATGCGATCTCGAGCCATCCTGTCTATCCTTTTGCTTTTGACCATAACCGGCTGCTGGGAATCAAGACCGACGGCAGAACCCGCAACGCCGACCTGGACGCCAACCGCCGTCCCTCCTACAGCCGTGCCCACGCCGACGCCTGAACCACAGCCGGTGATTCCGACGCTCAAGCTGTGGCTGCCCGAGGAGCTGAATCCGTACGGCGGCGGCCCAGGAGCAGCTATCCTTAGGCAGCAGTTGGCCGAGTTCAACAGCAGCCACGCCGATCTACAGGTGGATGTAGCCGTGAAAAAGATCCACGGGCGCGGGGGGATTCTCGACTATCTGCGCACGGCGGGGGAGGCAGTCCCCTCCGTCCTGCCGGATCTGATCGTGGTCGGCAGAGACGATCTGGAAGCCATGGCCTCCTCCGATCACATCCAGCCGCTCGACGATTTGCTTCCCTCGTCCCTGGCAACCGACCGCTTTTCCTTCGCCGTGGAAATGGGGCTGGTGGCAGAGCCGGCGAGTGACCAGCCCTCCACGATGGGTTTCGTCATCGGTGCCGACATGCAGCACGCGGTCTACCGCACAGACCTGCTCAGCTCCCCTCCTATCTCTTGGACGCGAATCGTCACCCCGCCCATACCCTTCATCTTCCCGGCCGCCGGGATCGGCCAGCAGGTCAACGACGCGACGCTGATCCAGTACATGGCTGCCGGCGGAAAGGTGACCGACCAGGAAGGCAACCCCGTGCTAGATGAACGCGCCCTGATAAGAGTGCTCACCTTCTACGACAACTGTGCCAACACCGGCGCCATCTCGCCCACGGTCGTGCTGAACATCTCGGACGCAGACCAGTCCTGGGAGCGGTTCGAGGCCGGAGAGGGCACTATAGCCGTGGTGGAAGCCAGCGGCTATTGGCCAAAAGTCCATGCCGGTGAGATGGATGGCCCCTTTACCACGGCAATTGCCGTGGCCTCGGTGCCCACCCGCGATGGATATCCCTTCACCATCGTCCGCGATGCTTGGGCGCTAGCGATGGTCGTGCAGGATTCCAATCGCCAAGCGCTGGCGATGACGCTGTTCAATTGGCTCACCGCGCCTGAAAACAATGCAGATTGGACCCAGGCGGCCGGCTACCTGCCGAGCACCCGCAGCGCGCTACGCATGTGGCGTGTTTCAGAGGCGGAACGGGTTGCGCTACGCGGCATGTTGGAGGGTGCCATCCCTGCGCCCTCGCCGGATGTAATGGCAAAAATTGGGCCTATCATGCAAACTGCGGTGGAGGGGGTGTTGACAAAAGCGGTCTCTCCCCAAGAGGCGGCGAGGACGGCGGCCCAGAGCCTGGAATAAAAGTGCCAATTGAGCGCCGCATCGTTCTACAGCCGACATCATCCTCGCTTGGCGCTAGAATATCTCAGTCCGAGATGATATGCGCCACCAGTAGGTAGACCGTGTCGTACCAATGGGTAGCGGCATTCCTCACTGCTGTTGCTTTTCCCACCACGCCTGCCAGGCGGCGGCGCCGCGACCAAAGTCCTGTTCCGTAATCGTAGATAGCGCCAGGATAGCCGCCGTACTCGCGTCCTGGGTTTCGTCCTCCAGGATCTGGATCAGGCCGGGCGTGGCCTCCTAAGCGTTTGGGCCGATCCAACCCAATGTCCTGGCGGCGCTCTCACGGACCCACCAATCCTCGTGCTCCAGGGCCTGGACGAGGAAAGGCACCGCTTCCTGCCCGTGCAGACTCAGCCCCATAGCGGCGGCTTCGCGCGCCCCCTGCTCCTCATCCCCCAGGGTCTGGACGAGGGCCTGGATAGCCTCTTGCGATCTTTGCCCGATCAGGCCTAGCGACAAGGCGGCGGCCATACGGACGAACTGGTCCTCATCTTCCAGAGCTCGAATGAGGGCGGGCACGGCTGCCGCCGCCCACTCTCCGATCTGCCCCAGGGCCTTGGCGGCGGCGCTGCGCACCGACGCGCTTTCATCCTCAAGGGCCTGGATAAGATCGGGCACAGCTTCTGCTGCCTGCGGCCCGATCTCCCCTAGCGCTATAGCGCAGAACGCGCGCACCTGCTCACTCTCGTCTCGCAGTGTTCGGACGAGAGCGGGGACAGCATCCCTGGCATCGGGACCGATCTTGCCCAGTGTCAGTGCAATCTGCGCACGAACCTCTTCGCTCTCGTCGTCCAGTGCCCGAGTGAGGGCCGGCGCGGCCTCGGCTGCCCCTGGTCCCATCTGGCTCAACGCCTCGGCGGTGACCAGACGCACCTGTGCGTTTTCGTCCCCCAGCGCCTGGGCGAGAGCGGGAGCGGCCTCCGCTGCTTCGGGGCCAATCTCGCCCAAAATGGCCGCGGCGGCCAAGCGTGCGTGGATATCCTCGTTCTCCAGCGCTTGGATGAGGGCGGGGACGGCATCCGCTCCCAGGCTGACCAGTTTTTCGGCAGCTGCCTGGCGCTCGTCTCTGTCTCCGCTTCCCAGTGTCTGGATGGCCTCTTGAATCTCCGCGTCGGGTCCTGGTGTGGGAGAAGATGGGCAACTCTCACGCATCTCCTGACACGACGTGTAGAGCATCACGCCGATCACCACAAGGAGGATCACAGAACTGGGGGGCTTTCGTACCAGGCGCACGTTCATCCCTCTGAGTGTACCGCGCTGGGCTAGATCTCTACCTCGTCCCCTCTCAGCATCGCCCGTCCACGCTCAAGCACCTGCTCGGGATCACTCTCCTCTTGCGCCTCCATCGCTTGCGATGCCATCGCTTGCGATGCCATCGCTTGCGATGCCATCGCTTGCGATGCCATCGCGGCATAGAACTCTGGCGTGCCGTAGGTGCGGGTCTTGACCACCACCGGCATGGGCACAGCGTGGCCCATGATCAACGCTTGCTGGCGGGTATCGAGCCGCGCCAGCACCTCACGCAGCGCAGCGCCGCCGCTGATCCCGGCAAAGACCGCGCGGATGTCGGCCTCGTCATCCAGCAAGCAGGTAACGCGCGTGCCGATCTGGCTCATTACCTCGGGGTCGATGCCGCTGGGCCTCTGGTCAACGATGAGCAGCGTGACGTTGTACTTGCGCAGCTCGCGGGCGATGGTGCCAAAGAT
>CAZKDJ010000036.1:0-27825 GCA_964551295.1 uncultured Anaerolineales bacterium
CGAAACTCTCAGGTAAAAGGACCCAACATCCTGGCACCTCTGGAAAGTCCTCGAACGAGGACGCCGAAGGGGCAAGGCCCGGTCGAGCGACCGGGAGCAATCTCTCAGGCTGGAAGACAGAGGCTCACAGTAGCCCGTTTTACTGTGCGCCTCCTACCCTAGCCAACATCATACTTAATAGGAGGCGTTTTTTCATGGTCAAGAAGCTGTTCATTCCAGGCCCGACACACGTGCGGGACGAAATCCTCCAGGCGCAGACCGCGCCCATGATCGGCCACCGTGCCAAGGAGTACTCCGACCTTCAGAAAGAGGTCACCCCCAAGCTCCAGCAACTCCTCTACACCCAGCAGCGCGTCTATCTCTATGCATCCTCCTCCACCGGCGTGATGGAGGGATCGGTGCGGCAGGCATCGACCAAGAAGGTGCTCAACACCATCTGTGGGGCCTTTTCCAAGCGCTGGCACCAGATAACGGCCGCCAACGGCGTCCCGTGCGAAAAGATCGAGGTCGAGATGGGCCAGGCGATCACGCCGGAACTGGTGGACGAGGCGCTCGCCAGCGGCGATTACGACGCCATGACCGTCGTGCTGAACGAGACCTCCACCGGCCTGACCAACCCGGTCGAAGAAATCGCCGCCCTGGTTCGGGACGAGTATCCCGACGTTCTAATCCTGGTGGACGCGGTGAGCGGCATGGCGGGCATCAAGATCGAGTGCGACGCATGGGAGCTGGACGTGTGCCTGGCCGGCGTGCAGAAGTGCTTTGCCCTGCCGCCCGGGCTGACTGTGTGCGCGGTCAGCGACCGGGCGCGGGAGCGGGCGCTGCAGGCGCCGGGCCGCGGTTACTATTTCGCCTACGACGTGATGGATAAAAAATACGAGGCGGGCCAGACCCCGGCCACACCGGCCATCAGCCTGATCCAGGCGCTCAACCAGCAGATGGACGACATCCTGGCCGCCGGCCTGGAGGCACGCTGGGCACACCACAAGGAGATGGCCGCCTACATCCAGGATTGGGCGCGTGAGCACTTTGCCCTCTACTCCGACGAGCGCTACCTCTCCCCAACCGTCACCAACGTGGCCAACACGCGCGGCATCAGCGTGACTGACCTGAACGAGGCGCTGGGCGAGCGCGGGGCGATGATCTCGAACGGCTACGGCTCGCTCAAGGAAAAGTGCTTCCGCATCGCGCACATGGGCGATCTGACGATGAACGATATGCGCTGGCTGACGGCGCAGATCGAGGACATTCTGGAGCTGTAGCGATGAAACTCCTAATCTGTGACCCACTAGCCCCCGCCGCCATCGAAGCCATGCGCGCAGCGGGGGTCGAAGTAGACGTGCGAGACGACATCACGCCGGAGGATCTGGAGGCGGTCATCGCCGATTACGACGCCATGGTCGTCCGCAGTCGCACCAAGGTGCGCCAGCCCTTGATCGACCAGGCCGCCAACCTCAAGCTCGTCATCCGCGGTGGCGTGGGATTGGACAACATCGACGTCGCGTACGCGCGCTCGAAGAGCATCGAGGTGCGCAACACCCCTGCCGCATCCTCCAACTCGGTCGCCGAGCTGACCCTGGGCTATCTCCTCGCCCTGGCCCGCCAGATCTCCCAGATGACGGCTTCGATGAAGGACGGCCAGTGGGAAAAGAAGGCTTTCAGCAAAGGCACCGAACTGGCGGGCAAGACATTGGGCCTGATCGGCTGTGGGCGCATCGGCAGCCTGGTGGCCCGCAAGGCCATCTTTTTGGATATGGAGGTGCTCTTTCACTGCCTGCCGCCCTTCCCCGACCTGCCCGACGCGCACAACGTCTCGCTGGACGAGCTGCTGCGCCGCTCCGACTTTATCTCGCTTCACGTGCCATACACGGAGGAGACTCATTTCATGCTGTGCCCAGAGGCGTTTGCCAAGATGAAGAACGGCGTCTATATCATCAACTGCGGCCGCGGCGGCACGGTGAACGAGAAGGCGCTCTACGACGCCATCGTCGGCGGCAAGGTGGCCGGCGCGGCGCTGGACGTCTTTCACGACGAGAAAGAGGATCGCGGGAAAAGGCTGATGGAACTCCCGCAGGTGATCGGCTCTCCCCACGCCGGCGCCGGGACGGTCGAGGCCAAGAAGCGCGTGGGGGAAGAAGTAGCATACATCGCCATCGAGTTTGCAGGGCGATAACGGAGAGAACTATGGCAACCATCAAACCGTTTCGAGGTGTACGATACAATCCAGGCAAGATTCCCGACCTTTCAGCCGTGGTGAGCCAGCCCCACGACCGGGTGCGGCACGGGCTGAAGGACGCGTACTATGACCAGAGCCCTTATAACATCGCGCGCATCATCAAGGGCAAAGAGAACGCCGACGACGGGGAACAGAACAACGTCTACACCCGCGCGCTGGCCGACTACCAGTCCTGGCTGCGCGACGGGATCCTGATGCGCGAGGGTGCGCCCGCCGTGTACGTCCTACGGCAAACGTTCGCCTTACCTGGCGGCAGGACGCGGACGCGCCAGGCACTGATCGCCGCCCTGAAGCTGGCACACTTCGACGAGGGGACCGTGCTGCCCCACGAGCGCACGATGGCCAAGTCGATGACGGACCGCATCAAGCTGCTGCACACCACGGTGACCAACTTTGGCTGCGTCTTTACGCTGTATCCAGGAGGTGGCATCAACGAGTTGCTCAACCCGGTCATCGAAAGCCAGCCGCCGCTGGCGCTGCGCGAGCTATTCGAGAACGAGGTGCTGCAGCAGTTCTGGGCGGTCACCGACCCGGATGTGATCGCGGCGGTGGCGGAGGAGCTGGCCCCCCGGCGCCACTTGATCATCGCCGACGGCCACCACCGCTACGAGACGGCGCTCAAGTACCAGGAAGAAATGCAAACCCGATTCCCCGATGCACCCGCAAACGCTGCATTCAACTACCGCCTGGTGGCGCTGGTGAGCATGGACGACCCCGGCCTGGTGATCTTGCCCACCCATCGCCTCGTCCGTACCCACAGCGCGATGAAGAGCACAGAGATACTGGAAAAGGCTAAAGAGTACTTTGAGGTGACGTCTGTAGTTGACCAACAGGCACTAGAAGAGGCATTGATCGTAGGCCAAGGACCCCACCCCAATCCCTTCTTTGGCTTCCACGACGGTACCTCGGCAGTGCTCACGCTGCGCGACCCCAGCATTATGGAACGCCTGCTGCCGGACCGCACGCCGGACTGGCGCATGCTCGATGTCGCCGTGGTACACGAGCTGTTCATCGAACGCGTATTGGGCATCACCAAGGAGGACATCTCGATCAATGGCCACGTCGAGTTCCTACGCGACCCGCAGATGGGGTACGACGCCGTGGACCGGGGAGAGGCGGACTACTTCCTGGTGATAAATCCCACCCGCATCGAGCAGGTGCAGGCCTGCAGCGCCGCCGGCGAGCGCATGCCGCAGAAATCGACCGACTTTTATCCCAAGATGATCAGCGGATTGGTGGCGCTGCCGGTCGGCGCGGAGGAGCGGTTGTAAAAGGCCAGAACCCCGTTTTCTTGAAGAAAACGGGGTTCTTTCATCACACGTAGCCGCTCACCCTGCTCGGCTTGGATTGCGGCTGCTTTCAGCCGCTTAACCCAAGCCTTCGGCAACGAAAACGGCGCTCTGCTAACCGCAAGCATTCAAATCCGCCTGGTTTTGCCTGCTGAACCGCCGGATTTGGCAATCCGGCGGGAGCAGTTGAGCAGTTGTTCGCACGCCCTATAATGCTGCGTTCAAAAAGCTGGCATCCATCATCCCCCGCAGCAACGGATGCTCGACCAGCACGCCTTCGTCCAACGCGTCGGCGGCGGCCAGTGCCCACAACGGCACGTACTTTTCCTCGTAAAGCTGCGCCAGCAACCAAGTCTGATGGCGCAGCCGGTCAGCTAAGAGCCGCCGGCGCGCGTCATCCACCACCACCTCGATGGCCTCGTCCAACAGAGCCTCGTAGGTTGGTTCTCCAAACTCGTCTTGGTTCTCTCGCTCCAACTTTTCGTAGCGCGGTAGGAAATCCACAACCTCGTCAGGATTAAAGAACCAGGACTCGAACTCGCCCAAACCCAACAGTTCTTCACACTCGGCCAGCAATTCATCTTGCCGGGATGGTTTCAGCGAAGGCAAGGGTAACTCATCCAACGCGCGCGGGTCCTCTCCCTCCAACCAACTCTGCCACAGCGGCAGCGGCGGCGGCAGCCGCCGCCCGGCTTCCAGCGTGACATGGTACGCCCGCGCTACTTCCTCGCGCGCCCGCGCCAGGCTGATATCCACGAAATCGACGGGCGCAAAGGCCTCCATCATCTCCTGTAGCTCGCCTGCATCGGAGACGGCAGAGAAGCAGTCCTTGATGCCCTGGTGATCATTAAACATCAAATCGAGCATCCACAGATCGCCGTCGGGCTGCTGCCGCACGACGAAAAGCACCTGCCCGCCATCGCCGTCGATGCTGCTCAACCAACAGTGAGCCAGCGGCAGGGGAGAGGGCTCCGTCCAGGATTGGGCCGGACGGTCACCGATGCGCGCCTGCAGGCGCAGGGCTGCGTTCCCGGCAGCGTGGCGCACCAAGGGGGAAGGATCGTGCTGGCCTCGCTCCTCAAGCAGGGGAATGGTTCCCGGTTCTTTCACCACCTCGACGGCATCCACGGCGGCCAAGACGACCTCATCTTCTTCAGCGTACAGCAACGCCGTCAGCAGAAGCAAAAACCGCCGGTCTTGGAAAGAGCGGATAAAATCCTCGACGTATGCCACCCGCATGTCGGGCGATTTCTCCATGATCATCTGCAAGAGGGATTCGGCGTAACCCGGTTCCGCGATCTCTTCCAGCACCTGCACCACCGCATCCCGCATCAGCTTCTCGGGGTCCGGGATGGCGCGGCGCAGGGTCGCCTCATCGATGGACGCTCCCAACTCGCTCAGCGTGGCAATGATGGCCACCTTGTCGTCGTCGCTGAGGTCAGGGACGGAGAGCAACCGTTTCAAGGGCGGCACCGCGCGTGGATCGTCCAACTCGCGCAACAGCGCCATCGCCGCACGGCGGTCTTCCTCGTCCGGCGATTCCAGGAGCTGGCAAAGATGCGGCAGCGCCTCGTCGACGAGATCATACAGCCGGTCAAGGATCTCCTCGGCCTCACCAACCGTCAACTCATCCGTTGTGTACCCAGTACGAAATCGAGCGATCAACTCGGCGGCTTGCCTGCTCGCATCCCCCTTTGTCATACCCCACCTCCAGATTCAGTCCTGCATGAATTTCTCATACGCCCCCTGCCACAACGACGGCTTGCGCGTCATCTTTTTGATCGTGACGTCGGCAAAGTGGGGCATCAACTGGACCAGAACGTCCGCGAGTTCGTTCCATCGCTCCTCGTAAATGACGGCGCTCAGCTGATCCGTCATAGGCTCCACCCAGCGCCACTGTTCACGAAAGCGATCGGCCTTCAGATAGTAGTTGCGCTTGTCCCACGCGTCGGTCGTTTGCTCGACCGTGTCGGCGATGCCGTGCAGGCAAAAGACGATCAGGGCCGCCAGGTCCTTGGCCTCGCCATCCAACTTCTGCTTCATACTCAGACGCCGCAGCGCCTCGGCAATGGTCCGCCGATGCTGGTTGCGGATCTTGCCCGGCCCCTCTGTAGTGATGATGCGACTCATATCCCGTAGACTCCTCCACGATGAATTACCCGGGCGGCCAGCTCATGCGGCGCCCGCCCAGCAAGTGCACGTGCAAATGGAACACGGATTGACCGGCCTGGGGACCATTGTTGATCACCAGCCGGTAATCGGTCACCCCCAACTCCTCCGCCGCGCGACACGCCACGGTGAACAGTTTCCCCAGAACCGGCTCATCCTCCACCCCCGCTTCCGCCACGCTCGCAATGTGCCGATTGGGGATGATCAGGACGTGCACGGGCGCCCGGGGATTGAGGTCGTGGAACGCAGTCACCTCCTCGTCCTGATAGACGATGCGCGCCTCGGCCTTGCCCTGTGCGATGCGGCAGAATATACAATCGCTCATTCGATCACCTCTCCTAAAAGGCACCCGTCATGCGCCGCTACCAAGCGCGCGACAGTGAGCCGGTTGTGCAAATCGTCCTCCGTCTGCGTGACCACCTGAACGTAGTTATCGGTCAGGCCCGCCCAAAGGCCATCGCACCGGCGCTGCTCCCACAGCACTGCCATCTCCCGGCCCACGAACCGCCGGCGAAAACGACGCGCCTGCCCGTCGCCCAGATCGCGCATCGCGCACGCCCGCTCACGGGTCTCCTCCCGCCCCACCCAGCCCGGCAGGCGTGCGGCGGGCGTACCCGGGCGCGGGGAATAGCCAAAGACGTGCAGCCGCGCGAATGCCATCGCCGCTACAAAGTCATAGCTGGCACGGAAGGCGGTCTCGGCCTCGCCGGGAAAGCCGACGATAACGTCGCTGGTCACGGCCACATCGGGCACGGCGGCGCGGGCGACCTCCACCAGCCGGGCGAACGCCGCTACCGTGATGCGACGGCCCATGCGGCGCAGCATCTCGTCGCAGCCGGCCTGCAGCGGCAGGTGAAGCTGGCGGCACAGCCGCGCGTCCTCCCACAACTGGAGAAAACCCTCATCCACGTCCCAGGGCTCCAGCGACGAGAGCCGCAGGCGCGGGAGATCGGTATCGGCCAGCAGCGCCTCGATCAGGCCGCGCAGGCCACCGGGTTGCCCCAGGTCACGGCCATACGCGCCCAGGTTGACGCCGGTGAGCACAGCCTCCTGGCACCCTTCCTCGACCAGCGCCCGCACCTCCGCGACGACGTCGGCCAGAGGGCGACTGCGGGATGCCCCGCGCAGCAGGCGTACGATACAGTACGTACAGTGGTTGTCGCAGCCATCCTGCACCTTGACGAAAGCGCGGGTACGTCTGTAGGGGCGAGGCAAATCGAGTGACAAGACACTGGTATCAGCATCTTTGACTCGATTTGCCTCGCCCTTACCTACGATCTCCACCGTCCGATCCTTGTCCACATTCGGCACGACCCACTGAACGCCGGGCAGATCAGCGCAGCGCTCCGGCGCCAGCGTGGCGTAGCAGCCGACGACGGCGATGTGGGCCTCCGGGTTGGCGCGGGTCAACGCCCGGACGCGGCGGCGCGACTTGCGCTCGGCCCCAGCGGTGACGGCGCAGGTATTGAGCACACACACGTCCGCCTGTGCGGCGTCGCTTACGACGGCGTGGCCCGCCGCTGCAAACCGGCGGGCCATCGTCTCCAGCTCGCTCTGATTCAAACGACAGCCAAGACTCGTTAGGTAAACCTTCATCTGCGTTACGTATCATCTCAATAATCCGAGGTGCGGGGGGGATGAGGGTGGCTGCGCCGCCCTCGCCCCCCATCTTCCCCTACTTATTGAGATAGTGCGTTACTATGGTTCCGTTATGCTCAAGTTATCAAAGTGGATCTCTACACCCGGTTCGTAAAACGCGCCGGCATAGAGGCCGATATCCCCCCGGCGATAATCCGCGTCCTCAACCTGGGCCAACTGTTGATCGTTGACCAAGAAGGTCATATTACTGCCTTGACAGACGACCTCCAGGTGGTTCGTCGCCGCGCCCGTACGAATCGCCTCCGCCGCGACCCACTCGGCCGTCATCTGCTCCCACTCGCCGCCGTTATGCTTGGTGACCTGGTAGTAGCCATCGCCACTTATGGAGAACCGATAAAGATGGTCCCGATCTTGAATGCGCACCAACACGCCATACTCGTTGTCGTTAGGCCCGGCGATCTGGGTCGCGTCGACGGCGAGGCGAAAATCGGAAAACTCGTGACCGCCAAAGGCCCAAGCGAGCAAATTGGCCTCCTGAACCAGGATGCGCAGCATACCATCGTGATATCCAACCTCTGCCCCGGCGTCCACCTCGGCGTGCCAGCCGCTGGTAGGGTCCGAGAAATCGTCGTGCCAGGGGAGATTGGCCTCGGGCCTGGCGGTAGGTGAAGGCCTGTCGGGAACCGCAGAGGAATACCAGCTCACAGCCAGTCCGGCAACGATACCTACCACAAACACCAAGATAGCGAGCACTATGAGCAGCCTCTTGACGCTCTTGCTCATCAGATCATCCGCCCTCAACCAATCGTCACACTCAGCCCACCACTATGGCGCGGTGACGACGAAATTATCGAACACGATGCGCGTGACTCCCTGCGGCCCACTGCTGGCCCCAAGCCCCACGTCACCTTGCGCGTACGCGTCGTCAGTGACGGTCGCCAGCCACTGGCCGTTGACATACAGACTGAGATCCTCTCCATCGCAGACCCCCAGCACACGATTGACCTGCGTGCCGGTCTTGATGTGGGGCGAGGGCAACATCCCGCTGCCGTCGCCGGTCAGGATTTTCATATCGCCCTCGGCACGGCGGAAGATGGCGTAATAGCCATCTGCGCTCACGGCGAAATAGTAAAAGCCGTCAGCGTCCTGGTAACGACAAAGGACACCGTAATGACCATCCCGAGCGCTGGAGGCCACGCGAGCATCCACCTCTATGCTCACGTCGCCAAAACGCCGGCCGGGGTGCGCCCAGGCGAGCCAATTGGAAGCCCGCAGATCGAAAAAGTATACCCCCTCGCCATAACCACGGTCAAACCCATCCCGTTGATCTGTGCCCCAACCACTGCTCTTATCCTCGAAATCATCCTCAAAAAGCACCCCTTGACCACCACACTCGCAGCCGCAGAGCAGCAACGACGAGGCAAGCACGAGTATCAAACTGTACCCCAAACGCCAACCAGGTTTATCCATCATCCATCACCTCCGATCAACACAAAAACGCCCCATTTCGACAACACAGCTTGGAATTGCCAAGATTATAGCACGGGCGGAGGATTTGCAAAAGGCAGCATCATACCCGATCGTTTTTGCTCATCTTTGACGACCGTGCTATAATTGACGCCAGGTAAAAAAGTCGGAGGAGACACAATGGCAAAGAAACAAAAACGCTCAAACCAAAACCGCAAGGCGCAAGAGTACGAGCAGGCAGGCCTGCAAGCCTACGAGGAATGGAACATCGACCACGCTATCCAGTGTTTCAGGAAAGCCTCCGACTTGGTTCCCGACGAGTCTGCTTACGTACTCCATCTGGCACGAGCGTTGGCCCGCGGCGGCAACTTTGACCAGGCCTTGAAGGCACTGGCCGATTTTATGCGGCTGGAGCCCGACTCTGCGCTGGCTGATCGGTTTGAGCAGCTCTTTGCCAGCGGCATGGACGACGTGGAGATATTGCTCACCGACAAGATGGCGGCGGGAACGCCCCTGGAACTGATCGGCGCTGCCATCCAGATGTGGCTAGAGTACCGCATCGCCCTTGGAAGCGAAACACTCATCATGCGCAAACCGGAGACGTGGGCAGCGGCCCTCGATTACACAGTCCGCAAGGTTAACCTGAGACCGGTGACGCGCCAGGGAGTCGCGGACTTTTATGGCATCAGCGACGGGGCAGTACGAGACCGGCACCTGGACCTGGTGCAAACGCTCGACGTGATGCCCTGCGACTATCGGTACTTTGTCGGTAAAGAGAACCCGCTGGACAAGCTGGTCGAAGCGGCAGAATTACTGGAACAACTGGAGGCCCGCTTCCAGGAGCCATAGGAAGTAGACAAGTAGCAGTAAACGAGTAGACAAGGGACGTTTCCCTTGTCTACTTTGTCTGTTGCCTGTCCAATGCCTAGCCTATCATCTGCTCATCAAGTGGCACATTCCCCTGGACGACCGGGACGGTAAAGGAGAACGTGCTTCCCTTCCCCAACTCGCTCTCGACCCAAATCTCGCCGCCGTGCAGCTCGACGAGGCTCTTGGTGATGACCAAACCCAGGCCGGTGCCGGGGACGCTACGTACAGCCGGGTTTTCGGCGCGGAAATATTTGGTCTTGAAAAGCCGCTCCTGATCCTCCGGCGACATCCCTATCCCGGTATCGGCCACCGAACACAACACAAACTCGTCCTCTCCCCCGCCGTTCTGACCATCCGACCACATCTGAGCGCTGACCGTGATATCTCCACCCTCGGGCGTGTACTTGTGCGCGTTGCTCACCAGGTTCGTCATGACCTGCATCAGCCGACTTCGATCCCCGCGTACGAGCGGCAGATCGGAGGCGATCTCTACCTTCAGCGCCTGCTGTTTGCCCTCGATCTGACCTTGGATCGTGCGCAACGCGTCCTCGATCATCTTTTTCACGGACACATCGCCAAACTCCAGCCGGATGCGCCCGCTCTCGATGCGCGAGATATCCAACAATTCACTGACCAACGAGTTCATGCGATCCACGTTGGAACGGATCGTCCCGAGCAGCTCCTGCTGCGTCTCGTTAAGCTCGCCGGCCATGCCCTTCATCAGGATATCGGTGTAGCCCTTCATCGAGGTCATTGGCTGCTTGAGTTCGTGGGAGACGAAGGAGACGAACTCTGTCTTGGCCTCGTTGGCCCGGCGCACGCGTTCAAAGAGACGGGCGTTCTCCATCGCGATTGCGGCATGGTCGGTCAGGCGAACGACAAACTCCATGGCCTCCTCGATAGTGTCACTGCGCGAGCATTCCAGAGCGATGACGCCGATGATGTGATCCTCCAGCCGGATGGGCACCGTCAACTGGACTACCATCCCGAGGACAATCGCCACGTAATCCGGATCGCTCCCTACGTCAACGATTAACTCTGGCTCGCCGGTGCGCGCGACGCGACCAATAACCCCCTGATCCAACGGCCACGGTTCCTCCTCGTAGGCATCGGCCGCATCCTCCGGATAGCCTCGATTGGCCAAGAAGCGCAGGCCGCGCGTGCCGTCCTCCAATTCCACGACGGCGGCCACGAGCCCCACGTCCGCCCCGCTCACACGCACAGCCCAATCCAGGGTGATATCCATCACGCGCCGGTAATCGAGCGAGGCATTCAGCTCCCGGTCGATGTTCTGCATCGTCGAGAGCTCCTCCACCCGGGTGGCGAGCGCCTGATCGGTCTGGGTAAACAAGCGCGCATTTTCGATAGAGATGGCCGCGTCGGCGGCAAACGCCATCAGCAGCCGCTCGTCGTCCTCGTCAAACGGCACCATGTCACTGCGGTTGAGCAGTTCGATCACGCCGATGACGCGCCCGCGGCTAATCATCGGCGCGGCGATGATCGAGCGGGTGATGAATTCGGCGTCCAGGTCCTGGTACCAACGATCGTCGTGCTGGGCATCCTTGATGACAACCGGCGCGCCCTCCTCGACCACCGTACCGACGATACCGGTGCCCGGGGGCAAGCGCACACCCACCAGGTCGGCCGAGCCCGGCCCGGCCGTCACCTCAAAGACCAACTCACCCGTCGTCTCATCCACCATCACCAGCGATCCGGCCTCGACCTCGAGCAGCTCGACCGCCTTGTCCATGATCAGGTTCAGCACAGCCTCCAGATCCAGGGTCGAGGTGATGACGCTGCCCACCTCGTTGAGGACGGCCAACTGCCGGGCCCGGTCCTCCATCTCGCGATACAGGCGCGCCTTGTCCAAGATCGCGGCCGCCTGATCGGCGATGGCGGAGAATATCTTCAAGTGCTCGTCGGTATAGACCACCGCCGGGTCGAAACTGGAGACGTTCATCACCCCAATCACCTGATTGCCGGCGTTGAGCGGCACGCCCATCCAGGCCCGTCCGGGCCGTCCGCCGGTTGAGACGCCATAGCGCAGGCATTCGCGCGTGTAATCCTTCGTCACGATGGAGCGCCTGGAGCGGATGATCTCGCCCGTCAGCCCCATATCCGCGGGCCACTCGTCGTCGGAGTACAGCCGTTCTCCCTCCTCGACGTAGAAGGCGAACGAGAGCGTGCCCTTATCGGCGTTGTGCAGCGCAATGTAGAAATTGGATGTATCGAGCACGCGGCTGGTCTGGGCATAGATCAACTCCATCAGATCGTCCACGTCCATGGTAAAGTTGACCGCCTGCGCGACCCAACGCAGCACGTCCACCTCCGTCATGCGCTGCTCCAGATCGCTAAACAGCTGCACCTTCTCCAAGCCCACCGCCACGTTGGAGCCAACAGACTCCAGGGCCGCCAGATCGTCCGCCGAAAAGAGCGTCCCGTCCCGCTTGGGGCCAAGCGCCAACCAACCGTGTCCCGGCACCGGAACCAGTAGAGCAGAACGCAACGCCTCAAGCGCCTCGCTTTCGGCCACAAGATACGGAGGCAAGGGACGATCCTGGTAGAGATAGACGCTCTGGCCCCGCTCCAGCATCTGATAGACCAGTGAGCTATCTTTGGCAAACGTCACCGAGGGGAACTCGCGGCTTTCCACAGCACAAGGCGCATACCGAGCGCTCTTCTGATCGTACAAAAACAACCCGGCAAACTGCAATCCCCACCCCTTCTCAAGCGACTCATCCAGCGCTTCCAAAAGAGACGGCAGCCCGGTGGTCTCGGCCAACTGTCCGACGAAGCGATGCACGGTCTGTTGGGTATCCAACGCCCTGCGCATCAGGACGCGGTCCACGGCCCGCTGCAAGCGCGTCCATACCGGGTTCAACAGCAGCGCCAGGATCAGGACGATACCCAGGATCAAGGGATTGCTAGCCTCTAACGTCGCGCCAGAGACCACGTTGATGACGTTGAGTAAGAGGACATAAACGCCCACCACAGCCGCGCTCAGAAGCACGTAGGCGAAAACTCGACTGACTACCCGGTTGATGTTGAACAGGCGATAGCGAAGGACGACGTACGCCACAGACAGTGGAAAAAAGATCATCCAGGGCAGGACGAATGGCGTAGCCGATGGGTGGGACTCGAAGAAAAGAAACCAGGTCGCCATCGGGACTAGGGACACCAGGGCGCCCAAGAGAATCGTGCGCGCCTGCGCCTTTACGATGGGCGACTCGGAGAAAAAGCCGCGATAGATCATCATGGCCAAGAACGCCCCCCCCCCGAGGCTGATGAAGGCAAAGGCGGCAAAGAAGGTATCATAATAGGCGGTTGGGCGATCAAAGTTCAGGATCGTGAATTGGTTGGCGACGGCTATGATAACTCCAGGGACATAAACCAAGTAACGCAGCGCGTACGCGCGATTCAGAAACCGGGGTTGCTGGGGGAACACCAGCGCCAGATGCGCTATCACACTGCCGGTCAGGGAAATCGCGACGATCCATATACGGGGGAACCAATGCGTGGTATACAGATCAAAGATCAGGCCCAGGTCCAGGGCGATCAAACCACACAACATGGCGAACGCCCGCCCACCCGCCTCGTGTCGCCGCGCCAGGAAAACCCACACCCCCACCCCCAGGTAGATCAAACCCAGAACGTAGGGAAAGATGAAAAAATTGGTCAGCTCTTTGGTAGGCAACGGCTTCAAGCGCACGCTGACCTCGTGCTCCGACGTACCCCCCACCTCTCGAACCCGGACGGTGACCTGATCGCCGATCTGGTGCGCCTGCAGAGCCTCTACGAGCGAGAAGGCATCCATCATTGGCCGATCAGCGAACGCGACCATGTACACGAATGAGGTCTTGTAAGGCCAGTCGGGGTCCCCAACTTCGATGGGGTTATACGTCGGCTCGGCGAGGAAACCGGGGAAAGGAAGCTGCGCAGCCCGCCAGGCCAGAAAGGTCGCCACCGCCAGAATGAGTACCGCCGCGACGAGGGTCACGACCACGATCCAGCCGCGCAAGGGCATCTTTCTATGGGATTGTATGGAGTTTTCGGGGGTACCCGTGTCTCCCACGCTACTCACCTCAAAACATGCCTATACAACGATATTTTAGCATGATCGAGAAAAACTTGCCAACCCAACCAGCAATCTGAGCACCCCCCTTTGCCCTGGCTCCCCTTCTATGGCATAATAGCTGGGCTGCATCAGGGCAGCGGAAAGAGGAGGAAACCGCATGAAACCAACCACGACAGAGTCGTCGCCGGTCAGGCCCATCATCCAGGCGATCGATCTCAGCAAGACCTTCCGCACGCTAAAGCGCAAGCCGGGATTCGTCGGGGCGATCCGCAACCTCTTTAGACTCACCCGGACTTTGACTCAGCGCGACACTGGGCTTATACTTGAGAGTAAGTTAGTGCGATTGAGCCGGCCGGAAGTACGATTCCAGACATAGGCCTGTTTATCGACCGAGGCCAACAAACGGAAAGTTATGCGGTTTGGCCAAAACAGGAGGAGTGAAAGATGAATCTCGGCAAATACAAGCGCGTTGTCTTTAGTCTGGCGGCCAGCAGCTTGCTCTTGGTTGGGCTGCTTCTGCTGTTGAATGGAGCACCACGAATAGCCCGCGCTGCTCCAGGCGACTTGTTCGTCACGACCGATGGTAGTGGAACCGGCTGCACGCAGGCCAACCCCTGCGATTTGGTGACCGCCTTGAGTCAAGCCATCGATGGTGACACGATCTACGTGGCCCAGGGCACCTACACCGGCGCTGGCACAGCCGTGGTCACGGTGACGAAAAGCATCACCCTCTTCGGCGGTTGGGATGGAACCACGACCACGCCACCAGTGCGTGATCCTGCAGTCTATCCCACTACCCTGGACGGCGAGACCGCCCGGCGGGGGATATACATCAGTGGGAATATCACTCCCACGCTGGATGGCTTCATCATCACCCGAGGCAATGCCAGCAACGCGGCTACCGACCCGGGATACGGTGGCGGCATCTACAGCAGCGGTGCCAATCCTATCGTCACCAACAACGTCATCACCAACAACGTCGCCTACACCAGTACCACCGATTGGGCACAAGGTGGAGGCATTTGCGTTTATGGCAGTTATGTCACGCCCGTGATGGCTGTTATCAGTGGTAACCTCATCGCCAACAACGCGGCAAGCACTGCCCACCGAGGCGAGGGTGGCGGGCTTGAGGTGCGGTACGGTAGCGGTATCGTCGTCAGCAATAACACCTTCCAAGGCAACATAGCCGGTGCCACCAACAACGGTATGGGTGGGGGACTGTACCTGTACAGTAGCTCTGCCGTCGTCAGCGGCAACTTGGTCCAGAATAACCAGGCCACCCCTACGGGCGCTGGCTTCGGTGGCGGTTTCTATAGCCAGTTCGGCGATGTCACTCTGAGTAGAAACAGCGTCATCAGCAATGCTGCTGAACATGGCGCCGTCACCTTTGAGTACAACACAAGCGTGACCCTGACCAACAACATCATCGCTCAGAATCCCGCCGGAGGGGTGTTCTTCCGGGGCAGTGCCAGCAATCCCATCGCCGGCATCCTGGCGCACAACACCATCGCCCAAAACGACAAGGAGGGCGTGTATGCCGGTTGGTACAGCTCGGGCTATTCCACGTTGACCCTGACCAACAACATCATCGTCGGCCACACAACGGGCATCTACGCCTATCCAGACCCCAACCCGAACGTGGTGACCGCTACACACACGCTCTTCTACGGCAACGGCAATGACACCGACGGCTCCACCATCACCAGCACGGACGAGATCACCGGCAGCGATCCTCTCTTCCTGGACCCTGCTGGGTGGAACTACCATCTACGGCCCAACTCGCCAGCTATTGACACCGGCACTACTGTCCCCTGGCTGACAACCGACGTTGACGGCGACGCACGGCCCTGGCCGACTGGCGGCGATTACGACATTGGGGCGGATGAGGCGCATTGGCTGCCGATCTACTTGCCACTGGTGTTAAAGAGTTCTGACTAACGTAACACACGCGGGAGCCGTCAGCCTTTGGTTGTATCCACAACAGCACCACTCGGATCAGAGGAGGAAAAATGGAAACATTCGAGACCGTACACAAGAGATGCAGTCTAAAGGCTCACCTGTCCGGGCGGGCGATGGAAACGGAAAAAATCAACCGCATCCTGGAGGCTGCCTGCCTGGCGCCCTCGGCGCGGAACACGCAACCGTGGCGCTTCATCGTCGTCCAGGGGAAGGAAGCGGTAGAGGCCCTGGTCCAGACCGCGTTCCTGGGGCCGGGCTCGGTGGTTCAGCAGGCACCCGTCATCATCGTCGTCTGCGCCAGAGCCGACGATGACGTGACCATCGACGGCAAGGAATACTACCTCTTCGACACAGGGCTAGAGGTGGAGAACATGGTGCTGGCAGCGACCGACCTGGGGCTGGCGACGCATCTGATGGCCAGCTTTAACGAGGCCGAGATAAAAAAGTTGTTGCACATCCCCGACGATTTTCGCGTCGTGATCGTCACCCCGCTGGCGTACCCGCCCGAGGCCTCTTACGACGAGGCAGCCGAGGAGAGATTGAAGCGGCGCGCCAGAAAAGACAGGGGAGAGGTGGTCTACTTTGGCAAGTGGGGGGAGTCGAAACCAGCGTAAACCAGAAACCGACAGCGCCCGGCTCGTGCAGAAAGGCCGTTTCTACCCCCTCAGATAATCTCCATCTGCGTTCCAGCACGCACCAGCACGTCGAGGGCGTGCTCGATATCCGCCTCCGAATGGGCCGCCGTGACGTTGGCCCGCAGCCGCGCCAGCCCCGGAGGCACGGCGGGCGATACCACAGGCAGCACAAAGACATCCTCTTCCTGACATAGACGCGCCACCTGGTACGCCCGCTCATCTGAGCCGCAGATGATGGGCACGATGGGGGTCTCGCTGTTCAAGGTATCGAAACCGCGCTCCTGAAGCCCGCCCAGGAACAGGTCCACGTTGCGACGCAACGTCTCCACCCGCTCTCCCTCGGTTTCGATGACCTCGAAGGATGCCTGCGCCGCGGCGGTCTGAGCCGGAGGAAGGGCTGCCGAAAAAACAAACGCTCGAGCCGTGTGCTTGAGGTACGTGATCAGTTCGCGGCTCCCGGCCACATAGCCCCCAACGCTGGGAATGGTCTTGGACAGCGTGCCCATCTTGATGTCGACGACGTTGCCCAGGCCAAAGTGATCCTCGATGCCGTGGCCTGTCTCGCCCAGGACGCCCAGGCTGTGGGCTTCGTCCACCATGAGCAGCGCATCATATTGCCGGCACAGACGGCTTACCTCCGGCAGGTCGATGATGTCGCCGTCCATGCTGAACACCGCATCCACGACGACCAACTTGCCGCAATCGTGACCTACCTGCTGCAAGCGCCGCTCCAGGTCGGCCATGTCGTTGTGGCGGAAGCGCAAGAACTCGGCGCCGCTGAGCAGGCACCCATCCACGATGCTGGCGTGGTTCAGCTTGTCGGCGATCACGACGTCGTTGCGGCCCACGAGGCTCGGAATCGTGGCCAAGTTGGTGACGTATCCGCTGGAATAGACGATGGCATCCTCGGCGTTCTTGAAGCGGGCGATGGTCTGCTCCAACTGCTCGTGTATCGGCAGCGAGCCGGCCAGGATGCGCACGCCGTGCGTGCCGGTCCCATAGCGGCTGGTGGCCTCCTGCGCGGCCTCCTCGATGTACGGGTGCCCCAGGAGCCCCAAGTAGCTGTACGAGGCCAGGTTCAGCATGCGCCGCCCGTTGGACGAGATCCACGCCCCGTCCATACTGTCCACCGGCTGGAGGTAAAAGTACAGGCTCGACTCCTGAAGATCTGCCACCCGCTGGTTGATCTCTGCGATGCGCTTTTGTATCGGATTCACAAAATCACCTCTCTTTAGATTGCGCCGGTCTCGCGCAGCCAGGCCCCCACCCGGCGCATGCCTTCACCGAAACCGACCTGGGGTTCGTAGCCCAGCTCTCGCCGCGCCCTCTCGATAGAGAACCCCTGGTCGGTGCCAAACAGCTCGGCCGCCATGCGCGTCAGCAGGGGGCGGGCCTGGATCCGCAGCGCGCCATACACCCGCTCCATCGCCCAGCCGATAGCGTAAGCCAGACGGTAGGGCACCACGACGCGCGGACTGGGCACGTCGACGATCTCGGCCAGGCGATCCACGTACTGCCGCCAGGTGACGCGCGATCCATCCGAGACATTGTACGCCCGGCCCACGCTCGTCTCGCTATCCCCGGCGCGAAGTATCACGTCCACGACGTTGGTAACGTACGCCAGCCCGGCCGGATTGTGGCCGTCTCCGATGTGGATCATGGTGCCGCTCTTGAGCAGGTCGACGATCTCGATGACGAACGAAGTGGAGCGGGGACCATAGACGTTGGCCGGACGCACTACCGTGACCGGCAGATTGTGCTCGCGGTGGTAATCCCAGACGAGGCTCTCTCCTTCGATCTTGGTATCGCCGTACGGCCATCCGCGCAGGCGGTACGGGGCCGTCTCATCGACGGGCGCATCCGGGTGGCCGTAGACGTCCGTCGTGCTGACGTGTACGAACTTGCCCACGCCGGCTGCCAGCGCCGCCTCCAACAAGTTGCGCACACCGGTCACGTTGGCAGCGCGGAATGCCTCCCAGGCGCCCCAGTCGGCGGCCAGCGCAGCGCAGTGATAGACGCGCTCCACGCCCTGAGCCACCGCTTGCAGGGAGTGGGCATCCTCCAGAGTGCCTTGAACCAACTCCACTCCCAGACCCCGGAGGTGATCCACCCGGCTCGTGGGCCGCACCAACGCGCGCACCGCCGCCCCGCGAGCCACGAGGGCCTCCACCAGGTGGCTGCCCAGAAAGCCGCTGCCGCCCGTCACCAGGTACATACCACACACGCTTTGCCATCCTTCATCCGCATAACTCCGTGTCTCGCTCACATCTATCGGGGCGCATACGGACGACCAGAGATCGTCACCCGCTGGATACCGGCCCGTGCATAGCCTCGAGTAGTCACCCAACGTGGACTAGTCTCCGGAGTGCCATCTATAGACCTTCAGGTAATGTTTTTGACAAAACGGCCCGCCAGCAGGCGTGAAAAGCGACTCAAGTGTCAAAAACCTTATCTGAACACCTATAGATTGTATCGCTGAGGGGAAATAATAGCGCTCGGTCAACCCGAGCAGATCGAATAGGCCCGCCCAAGGGCACACCTGGACCGACGAGCAACCGGTCACGTTTAGGGGTGAATAGCGATCATCCAAAACGCTGAGGAGCCTCCCGGCGGCTGTCGCGGTCAAACCAGGTACTGGTTCCCCCCAATTCGACACACGGCAACAATTATGCCACAGAAGTTGGACGAGGGCAAATTGGAGGAATCCGGTTGCACTTGGCGCCCAGCGAGTGAATTCCAAAGGCTTGGTACTAAAAGTGCCAGGCACCTGCGAGGTGCCTGGCACTTTCAACGTCTGCTCGCGCCGCCCCCCCCCCTCAATCCCCCCCGCGAAGCGGGGGAAAGCCGGTCCTCCCCCTGTTTGATGGGGGGAGTCAGCACGCAGAAAATAGGCTAGGCGCTCTTATTTTTGCCCCCAGTTATGTATCTTGCGACACCGCATATCAGCAGCCCAAGACAAAATCCCGTCAAAGCCCCACTTAGAGAAACACCAACAGCTTCTCTTACAATCAGCTGATAATACCAACAAGTACTTGGATTTTTCTCATGGTGCCGCTCCCGCGAGCAGCCGCAGGTTGAGTGGCACTTCCCACGGCGCGCGGGCATCAAACGTCTCGAACCACAAGTCCTCAACCCATGATTCAACGGGTGAGATCTCAATTCCAACTGTCTTGTACCATCCAGATCGTACAGAAATCCCAAAAGCAACGAAGATCAGACCAATTAGCGTCAGCCACACGAGTTCCACAGAAGCCTCAGTGACACCAATATTTAATAACACCTACAACGCCCTCAACACTCGCTGTACCCGCAGGAATAGCAGCGGCTACAGCCTTCTTCCTTCACCAGCGCGGCGTGGCCACACTCGGGGCACAGGTCGCCGGCGGGGAACAAAGGTAGCTGCTCGCTGCCTCCCTCCTCGTCCGAGGGCTCGACCAGCCCCAGGTGCTCGGCCAGCACCTGCGCCACGCCGTCGGGCAGGCTGCGCACCCGGTCGCGCCCAAAGCCCAGCGGCCGCCCGCCGCCGATGCCCTTGAGCTGCTGCACCACCTGCTTGAGCCGGCGCGTGGCGGAGAACGGCGAGGGCAGGCGCAGCACGAGGGAGATCAACCGCCCGATGGCCTCCGCCACCGCCGCCGTATCCGAGCCCGCCTTGCCCACGGTCAAGAACACCTCGAAGGGCTCGTCGCCGCCGTTGGCGTTGACGGTGACGTAGGCCGTGCCCAGCGGCGTCCCCTTGCGATAGGTCACACCCTTTAACACGTGCGGGCGCGGCCGCCGCACGGCCTTGGGCATCGTTGCGCCTTGTACCTGCTGCTGCTCCGACTGGCGCGCCTTGCGCGTCGCCTCCGTCTCCAGCACCACCTTCTCCCGCGAGCCGGTCACGTACACCGTCAGCCCCTTGCAGCCCAGCTCCCAGGCCAGCTTGAACGCCCGCGCCACGTCGTCGGACGTAGCATCGGCGGGGCAATTGATGGTGTTGTGACTCACCAAGCCATTGGAAATGAAAGAATTTGTCTCTGGAACGTGAAGGTCGTAGACGGCAGCTCTTCCTCGGGACAGACTCGTGACAGGCGTGTAAACAACCTTGCGTTCAGTTACTCTTGCCAACTGGCGGTATTCATCCGTATCGGCACAGTCGGCGCATAGGTCAAGTATATAGCAAATTCTATCCGTTGCCAGGGTTTGCTTGTCAGGCTGGCAAAGGTCACTGAGGGTGCTACGTAAATAATCTTCTGCCCGTCGGCTGCGGACGTGAGGGAGTTTAGCTTTGATTAACGCGACACATAGATCGATTACCCCTGGGACTTGGTTGCCCCGTCGCTGGCGGGGCGGGGGTAGTCGATTCCAGGCAGCTTCGTTCTTCCGTTCCTCGGCAAAACCGATAATCTCCAGGAAACGCTCGCGGAACTCCGGCAGCACGGTGAGCACATAGCTGGTGTTACACTCACGCTCATCCTTATACTCATAGTTGACTTCCTTCTGGCTGATGCGGGCGGGGACGCCCAAAGCCAGAAGCAGAGCCTGAGTCTCTCGCGCCAGTCGCTCAGACATCGTCGTCAAAGGCGCCACGTGACCTTGAGGAGAGACATATCCATCTAACGTCAATCCCCGCACATAATCACGCGCGATCCAGGGGCCAGATGCCGTGACACAGCGTGGTATATGTTTTTCTGGAGCAAGGCCCTCCATGCCCAAATAATCACGGAAAAAGCGGACCAGATCCCGCCCATTGACCTGCAAGACGTTTAGGTGCTCGCGGCGTTCGTCCATCGTGTGTTTCGCTTCAGCGTCGAAGCAACGTCGGAATATCTTCCTTGCATCCTCCACCACCTGGTCATCTGACTGCGATAACTGAACCCAATTTTGGCCTATATAGCCATCGGCGGTCAAATAGCCTAGCAGACGGGCCAGGTCACGAGTAATCTTGTAGGGCCACGAAAAAACCTTGGCCACAGTACGTTCTGCCGCCTGGTACGTCGTGCCATAGACCTGGCTGAACTCGTAGCGCCGCCCCAATGCTTCTGGATAGTCATAAGGAACGACCAAGTAATCCCCATCTCGTAACTCGTCCATACGCCGCCAGACGATATTGCCCCTCGCTTCCAACACTCTGACGCGGTGATTGGGGGTTGCTTCCAGACGTAATCCCAGATCAGTCATCAGACAAATGGTCTCCTGCTCGCCGCCAAAGTAAAATTCTTGGGCTGCCATCGGCGCGCCCCAATCCGCTACCCGAAGAGGAGCGTTGAGCGTGCGGAAAGTGTCGGGTGGTTCATTTTGGTAAAGATCCCCAATGGGAAGTATCCCCCGCTCGGTGAACAAAAGCGTATCCCCGGTGACACACTTGCTAATCGAAGCGTCCACGAACGCCTGGAGCGCAGCCTGCATGCGCACGTGTTCCTCGACGGTGATATCGGAAGCCACGACGAAGGTGTCCCGGATGTGAGGCGGCAACTCCTCGACGTTCCGGCAACTGCCTGTAAGGACTACCTTTTGCAGGATACGCTCCTGCGCATCCCGATCCAATCCCGCCTTCTTCAGCGCGCGCAGGAAAATGGGACTGATGTACCTCAGCTCCATATCCCTGCCGTTATCGTTCACGTGACGCACGTAGGACAGCGCAAAGACCGGCTCGCAGCCGTAGGCCTCACAGCCGGAGACGGTGGCGATGGTGCCGGTGGGGGCCACCGTCGTCTGAGCGGCGTTGCGGATGCCGCAGCGGCGCATGTCGTCGACGAGCCCCTCCCAGTCCGGCGGCGGGCGATGCCACTGCTCCAGCCGCGTGTAGGGCACGACGGGCCGAGGCGGCGTCCAGTGAAAATCGTCGGGGTCGTAGAGACTGCCCTCGATCGCGGGGAAGGGACCCCGCTCGCGGGCCAATGCGACGCTGGCGCGCATGGCGTGATAGCGGACGAACTCCATCACCTGCGCCGCCAGCTCCTGGGCCTCCTCGCTGCCGTAGCGCACGCCCAGGTGGTACATCAGGTCGCCCAGGCCCATGATGCCCAGCCCGATGCGCCGCGTGCGGTGCGCCGCCTCCTCCAACTTCGGCACCGCCGGGACGTAGCCGTTGGCGTCGATCACGTCGTCCAGGAAGCGCACCGCCACCCTGACCGTTTCCCGCAGCTTCTCCCAAGCCACGCCCGGACGCCCGTTGTTCCCGGGGCCCACGTGCTGCGCCAGGTTGACCGATCCCAGGCAGCAGTTTTCGTACGGAAGCAGAAATTGCTCTCCACACGGATTGCTGGCCTCGTACTCGCCCAGGTGCGGGCAGGGGTTTTCGCGATTGGCGGTATCCAGGAACAGCATGCCCGGCTCGCCGTTGCGGTGCGCGCCTGCGACGATCTCGTCGAACAGCTCCCGCGCCCGCACCGTCTTCCAGATCTCACCATCCTGGGGATTGACCAGCTCGACCGTGCCATTCTCCTCCACGGCCCGCATAAAATCGTCGGTCACGCCAACAGAGAGATTAAAGTTGGTGATGGTGTGCTCGCTGCCCTTGCAGCGGATGAACTCCAGGATGTCGGGGTGATCCACCCGCAGCACGGCCATGTTGGCCCCACGCCGTGCGCCACCCTGGCTGACAATCCCGGAGGCGACGTCAAAGACGCGCATGAAACCCACCGGTCCCGTCGCCCGCCCGCCGCTGCTGTGCACCGTGGCCCCGCTGGGCCGCAGGCGCGAGAAAGAGAACCCCGTGCCGCCGCCCGTCTGCTGGATGAGCGCGGCGTTGCGCAGCGTCTGGAAGATGCCGTCCGCGTCGCGCCCCATGTCATCGGCGACGGGCAGGACGAAACAGGCAGCCAACTGTGCCAAGCGGGTGCCCGCGCCCGTGAACGTAGGCGAGTTGGGCATGAAGCGAAAGGCGGTGATCAGGTCGTAGAAGGCGGCCTCGGCCTGCCTCACGTCCCCGCCCCAGGCCTCCTCGACGGCGGCGACGTGGCCCGCCACCCGGCGGAACATCTGCTCCACCGTCTCGACCGGTTGGCCGTCCGGCCCTTTGCGCAAGTAGCGGCGCTTGAGCACGGCCAGCGAGTTCTCAGACAGCCTGATGCCCGATCCCGCGTGCTCCGGCGAAGAAAGTTTCGTTGTTGCTTGAGCTGTATCCAGCATGGCGCCCTCCAAGTGCTAAGTCGCGCCCGCCCGCGCGAGAAAACCAGATTTCTCCTCTACCGCAAAAAGGTTGAGAACGGTTTCGACGATTTACCAGGCAGTCTCCTCACTCGCCAAGACATATGACCAACTGCAATCCCGCTAGAGCGCCCTTGATTCTGTGGGAACTCGCGGCGCTGACAGTGGGCTTCACCCGCTGGCAAGTTTTCAGAGTACCGCTCGTCAAAACCACCCACAATATGGAAATCTATCTCGAAATCGGGTCGCTATAGCCTGGTCGGCACAACCCGTGTTAGCCCGCGCCCATCTGATAGATCTCATTACGGACACTCAAGCAATCGACAGTCAGCGATCTTTGGGATAGGGGTAGGGCTTGCTGTGTTCGTTGGGATACTCGACCTCTGGTTCAAGCAAGAACTGGTATGTTTCATCTTCACTGAAGAACCGTGATAGCTCCTGCTGGAGAATCTGCATAACCTCCGGATTGCCTGTTTGGATAAGATGCTTGAGATGTTTGAGTGCATTTCTACGTTGTTCTCGATCAAGAAGTACGGCCTCAATTTGCTCTGCTTCTTCGAGATATTCTTCATCCAGAGTGGGGATGTCACTAAGCACGCCAAATGCCATTCTCTTAGCGCCAAGGTGATCGTGCGCGTATATACCTACCTGCATAACGATATCGCTGACCACCCGCGCCTTGATGCTGTTTATCTCAACGCTGATTGCCTGAATCAAGGCGTCGATCAGCTCTACTGCTGTTTCGGTTTTCATTCTATCCTCCTGTATCAACCTACTACGAGAATTCCTACTCGGCCCACACAGCGGTTCCCATAAGAACCCTTATGAGGGTTCAGACTTGTGCTAAATCGCTTGCGGCGGAAACGCTTTCCACAAATCGGACATTCAATCACGTAAGTCACGCCTGAGCCAAGACCAGGGAATATCTTGCCCCGTCTGCTTGAGAAGTACTTCTCCTTGCTGTACTCACCTGCCCTTGACAACTCTACCTCAAATTGAGGTTCAAACTCGACGTCAGTGTTCGAGATACTCTGGATCTTCGGATGCACAAAATTCTTTCTCCCTGGCCCTGATCTGCCTCCCGTTCGGTCATATACGTGGAGATACTCTCGCGATACTCCATCCCGCCTGGTTTTGTACGTTAGGGAATATGGCTCTACCTCCCTCTCCACTCCATCGTAGGCGATTCTTAAGAGCGTCATTGTGTGTCCCGCTTCCATGATGGGATTGCGGAGGTCGGGAGGGAAAAACGCGAGTCTTCCACGCATAATCGGAAGCGAGCCGAACATCGAACTGACTGTTGCCTTGAACCTGGTCAAGGCGCTGTCGAAGTTAATAGCTCCGTCCTTGGGAGAAACCAAATACTCCTGCCATAGTGAACGGATGATCTGAAAGGGAAGGCTTAGAAGTAGCTCTTCAACGATCCTAGGTCCTGCCCAGAAAATCGTCATCTTAAGGAATGTGTTGACGATTTCCTTCTGATTGACATTCAACGTGGGATTGATGAAAGTCGGACACACAAAGTCATATAGGTCCGCAGAATGCCTTCTTTGGAGCAGGCACTTGAGTTTACCGGCCAGCACTTCTTCGAGTTTGAGACATCTGACAGGAGCACTACACAGTGATCTATCTGAATATGGGTGGATCAAGTCGCGTGTTTGAACTGGTAAGAAAATCTTATCGAACTGCGTTACGTCCAATCTGATCTTAATCACAATGTGATCTGCTTGGCCGAAGAAGTCTTTGAAGTATAGTCGTGCTTCGTGGACTTGTTTTGAACTGTCAATGTTTCTCTTTCTGGCAACACGAGTGCGTTCCTTCACAAAGTGAACTCCAGAATGTTGTTCTACGAAGTCACACACACGGTTCAACTCGGAAGCGATGTACTCCTCGGACAGTGCACCAGCAGTGGTGAAGTCTAGGTCTAGCGAATAGCGTGCTGAATCGAGGTAAGCTTTGCGAAGGCAATTTCCACCCTTCAGAACTAAATGGTTCCTCAGATCGCTGACTGTGTAGATGCCTGTAAGCACCCAGCCAAATACATAATCACGCTGGACGTGGGATGTGTGGACTCCCAGCTCATCGGACTTGTTTACTATCTCGTCTCTGTTGATCATCAGTGTTCAACTTCAGGCTCAAAGCGGGCTAACATGAAATTGGGCCGCTGCCTCGCCTACGCGTCTCCCAACGCACCGGCAGACACCCAGCTCTGCGGTCTCTACCCTCTCTCCCCCAGCAGCCGGTCGATCTCCTCTCGCACCGCCTCCAAGTCCTCCAGCCCCAGGTAGACGATGGCGTAGCGGATGTAGGAGACCGGGTCCAACGCCTTCAACTCCTCGATCACGAAATCGCCGATCACGCGGCTGGGGATCTCGGTCTTGCCCATCTGGCGTATCCTGTTCTCGACCCGATCCGCCAGCCGTTCCAAATCGTCTGCCGAGACGGGCCGGCGCGCGCACGAGATGCGCAGGCCAGAGAGCAGCTTCTGCCGGTCGAACTCCTCCCGCTGGCTCCCGCCACGCTTGATCACCAGCGGCGTGGTCAGGATCGCCCGCTCCACCGTGCTGAAACGCTTTCCGCAGTCCTTGCACTCGCGCCGGCGGCGGATACCGCGCGCGTCGTGGGTCGTATCGATGACGCGGGTCTGGTCGCTGTCACAATAGGGACACTTCATTGATCCACCCCCGAGCAGAGACAAATAACACCAGATGTAGGGGTGCGGAGAAATAAAAACCCCATATCTGGCGGTTTCCCGTGTAGTGCAAATTATACCACACAGCCGAACGCGACACAAGCCCGTTTGCGCCCGTAAGCTTAAAAATCTAGCTCTAAAGGTCTCTTCCCCCCACCTACCCTCCCCCACCACAGGGGGAGGGACCGGCTGCTCCACCATGGCCAAAGGGGCGCGACCAGCGCGCCCCTTTGGCACAACCAGACAGCTAGATAGTCTTACTCGCTCGCAGCCCGGGGGATGGTGAACGCAAAGCGGCTCCCCTTCCCCCCGGGACCATCCTCGACCCAGATGCGCCCGCCGTGGGCCTCTACGGCCATGCGACAGAACGCCAGCCCCAACCCGGACCCGCGCCGGGTTTGGACCTGTCCCCGCACCTGGGTGAACTTTTCAAAGATGCGCTCCCTTTCCCCCTCGGGGATACCGGGGCCGGTGTCCACCACGTCAACCCGTACGACTTTGGCCTCGGGGTGTGCCTCCACCCACACACGCCCTGCGGAAGGAGTGAACTTGAGCGCATTATCCAAAAGATTGATCAAAACCCGCTGCAGGATATCCCCGTCGGCAAAAACGTCCGGCAGCCCCGAGGACGGGCGCGCCTCCAATGTCACTCCCTTTGCCTCCGCCAGACGGTATTCCTCCGCGATCGCCCCTTCGATCAGAGATCCCACGTCAAGGGGTTGGCGCTGAAGCTCCAAAGATCCCTCCTCCAGGCGAGCGATGTCCAGCAACGTATCCACCAGGCGGCCCATTCGCTGCATCGCCCGCTCCATCGCGTCCATCACGATGCCCACGTACTCCCGCTCGGGCTCAGGAATCGCTACCTCCGCCAGCAGTTGCAGACCGTTAGCGATCACGGTCAGAGGATTGCGAAGATCGTGGACGATCATATCGGCCAACTCTTCCCGGAGGCGCAGCAACTCCTCCAACTGCGCCTTCTCGGAGGTCAGCGCCTCGACCCGGCCCTCGGCGCGGCGGTACGAGCGGCCGAGGCTGATGCACACGGCATCTGCGCCAGTGAGGTGCCTCCCCACCTGCCAGACGACGGTCGCCGCCAAATCGGGGGACTCTATCAGCGCGCGGTGGAAATCGGCCTCGGGCACGTGAATGACCACCGACTCCTCCTCGGCCTTCACCGTGGCCGTGCGTGCCCACCCGATGGTCGATCCCAACTCGCCCACCAACCGTCCCGGCGAAACCTCCGACAGGAGGTAGGTCTTGCCCTGCTCTTCCTTGTAGGCCCCCAGCTTTCCAGACTGGAGATAGTACACCCCGTCGCTGGCCGCTCCCTGACGGATCAGCACGTCGCCGGGAGAGAGACGTTTCTCCCTGCCATACTTGCGCAGGACCTCGTCAAGATCCACCATCTTGTCACCGCCCCATAAAGCTCCCTCGGTCGCTCCACGAACGGCAGCGCGGCACGCGGGAAGCATTCCCAAACGTCGATTCAGGACACTCGTAACCGTCTAGCTGCGACGGCGCAAGAACGCGGGAATCTCTAGATCGTCCTTATCAAAGGCGGGCATGGGGAACTCGACCGGCTCGCTGCTGGGCGCGGCTTGCGCCGTGCTGGCCGCACGCGACATGCGGGAGCGCGGTTCGGCGTTGTCAAAGCCCGTCGCCACGACGGTGATGCGCACCTCGTCGCCCATCTTTTCATC
>CAZKDJ010000037.1:0-27158 GCA_964551295.1 uncultured Anaerolineales bacterium
GTTTCTGTCTGCTCACTTGTGTGCTATGCAAATCACCCGACTTTCAAACTATGCCGCCCGTGTATATCTGAAACTTGGGGTTTTCCATTTGAGTGACTCCTTTCTGGGAACGGCATAGTTTGAAAGATGTCGCAAAGATGACTGAGTTATAGTCCAACAACGGCGCCTGTGCAAATCACAGCATTCGAGTCTATCCAGCACAGGCTGACTAATCGCCAGACAGCCGACGGGGACGTTGGCTTTCAAGCGCGGCAAGAATTCACTTGACAACCACCTACCCTCATAGTACCATGCCCGCCTAAGCGGGCCGCACGCCTAAGCGGGCCGCACGCCTAAGCGGGCCGCACGCCTAAGCGAATATGGCACAAATCCACAGCGGGAGGCAAGACAAACCGTGGAATACCGTATCGAAGTCAACTGGCAGGCCAATGTACCCGACGGACGGGTGGTCGCCCTGCTCACTCAGATCGCTCAACTGGGGCTCGGGCAAGTGCGCAGCGTCCAGGTGAGCGATCTCTATTTTGTCCGTGGAGAGCTCACCCCCGCCGATCTCGAGCGGCTGGCGCAAGAGCTCTTGGCCGACCCCATCGTCGAGGGCTATCACACACACGCTCTCCCGGCACCGCCCGAAGAAAAGGGGCTCGTCGTCGAGGTTGGGTTTCGTCCTGGCGTCACCGATCCGGTGGCCGAGAACCTCCTGCACCGCGCCCACATTCTCGGCATAGGCACCGTCGAAGCGGCCAACACCGGCACCCGCTATGTCTTCCAAGGCGATCTCAGCAAGGATGATCTGACCCAAATCGCCGAGCAGGTGCTGTGCAACGACGTCGTCCAGACCTATGCGCTGGGCACACTGGAGCCCGCCTTTGTGCCCCATGCCGAACCATCCGACGAGGTAGAGATCATCCCCATCCGCGAGGCCGACGACGAAACGCTGGCCAAGATGAGCGTGGAGCGGGTGCTGTTCCTCTCGCTGGACGAGATGAAGACTATCCAAGATTACTTTGCCCGCTTGGGACGCGACCCCACCGATTTGGAGTTGGAGACGCTGGCTCAAACATGGTCGGAGCATTGCCAACACAAGGCGTTCAAGTCCAAGGTTGACTATGAATGCAAAGGAGGTATCCCGCGCGTGCTGCCCGGCGGCAACACGATCGCCCCACCCTACGAGGAGACCATCGACGACGGCATGTTCCGCACCTACCTGCGAGCAGCCACGGAGCGGTTGGAGCCGAAGTGGGTGCTCTCCGTCTTTGTCGATAACGCCGGCGTTATCGATTTTGACGATGAGTACGAGGTCTCGTTCAAGGTAGAGACCCACAACCATCCCTCGGCACTGGAGCCCTTCGGCGGGGCCAACACCGGCGTCGGCGGCGTCATCCGTGACGTCATCGGCGTCTCAGCCCGGCCCATCGCCAATACCGACGTGCTGTGCTTTGGCCCGCTCGATATGGCCCGCGAGGACATGCCGGGTGGCATCCTGCACCCGCACCGCATCGCCCGCGGCGTCGTCGACGGCATCGAGGACTATGGCAACAAGATGGGCATCCCCACCGTCTCCGGTGCGATTCTTTACGATCCCGGATACGCGGCCAACCCACTCGTCTACTGCGGTTGCGTCGGCCTGGCGGAGAAGGGGCTGCGCAAGCGCGACCCGCAGCCTGGCGACCGGTGCGTCACCCTGGGCGGTCGCACTGGGCGCGACGGCATCCACGGCGCGACCTTTTCGTCCGCCGAACTGACCCACGAGACCGGCCAGACGGTAGGCTCCGTTGTGCAAATCGGCGATCCCATCACCGAAAAGGCCATGTTGGAGGCGGTGATGAGCGCCCGCGACGAGGAACTGTACACTGCCATCAACGACTGCGGCGCGGGGGGCTTTTCCTCCGCCGCCGGCGAGATCGGTGAAGAGATCGGCGTGGAGATCGAGCTCGGCGACGTGCGGCTCAAGTATCCCGGCCTGCGCCCGTGGGAGATCTGGCTCTCGGAGGCCCAGGAGCGCATGGTGCTGGCCGTCCCACCCGCTAACCTGCCCCGCCTGCGCGAAATCTGCGACGCACTTGACGTCGAATTGACCGTCATCGGCCATTACACAGGCGACGAGCGACTGCGCGTGAAATACGGCGGCAAGATCTGCGCCGACATGGACATGGATTTCGTGCACAACGGCTGGCCACAGCCAAATCTGCAGGCCGTATGGAAGGACCCCGATTTCCCCGAGCCGGACATCACCCCGGCCAACGATCTGACCCCCATGCTGCTCAAGATGCTGGCCGACCCCGATGTCGCCAGCAAGGAGCCGGTGATCCGCCGATACGATCACGAGGTGCAGGCGGCGACGGTGGTCAAGCCGCTGGTGGGTGTGAAAGACGATGGTCCCTCCGATGCCGCCGTTCTGCATCCCCTGGCGACAAGCAGCTACAAAGGTATCGCCCTGGGCTGCGGCATCTCTCCCTACTACGGGCAGATCGACCCCTACGCGATGGCCTGGGCGGTGGTGGACGAGGCGGTGCGCAACGCCGTTGCCGTGGGCGGCGATCCCGATCGCATCGCCGTGCTCGACAATTTCTGCTGGGGCAGCCCGTCGATCCCCGACCGGATGGGCGGGCTGGTGCGCGCGGCGCAGGGCTGCCACGACGCCGCCCTGGCCTACGGCACGCCCTTCGTCTCCGGCAAGGATAGCTTGAACAACGAGTACGTGGACCCGCAAGGCGTAAAGCGCCCGATACCGCCGACCCTGCTGGTCTCGTCGATGTCCATCGTCCCCGACGTGCGCCAGACAGTGACGATGGACCTCAAGAGCGCGGGCAACCTGGTCTATATCGTCGGGGAGACGCGGGCAGAGATGGGCGCCTCCCTCTACTACCGGCTGCACGGGGAGATGGGGATGAGCGTCCCCAAGCCTGTGCCCGACGCAATGGAGAAGATGCGCGCACTGTACGGCGCGATGCGCCAGGGGTTGGTGCGCGCCTGCCACGACCTGTCCGAGGGTGGCTTGGCCGTCGCCGCTGCGGAGATGGCCTTCGCCGGGCGGCTGGGGCTGGAGGTCGATCTGAGCACTCTTCCACACACCGCCGAGGTAAAGTCCAACGATGTGGCTCTCTTCTCCGAATCCTGTGCACGCTTCCTGGTAGAGGTAGCGCCGGAGAACGCAGACGCCTTCGAGAAGGCGTTGGCCGGGCGGCCCGTGGCGCAGATCGGCCAGGTGACCGATGCCGGCGCTTTGCGCGTGCGCGGACTGGCAGGCAACATCGTGATTGAGCGCTCGATTCAGGATCTACTTCAAGCCTGGCAGGGAACTGAAGTGGTGTGAAGTTAGTCGAGGTTGAATGCGGAAACACAGCGGCGCACTGATCATCATCGCTATTCTCGTATTGGCTGTAGGAGGCATCGGGCTAGCGAGTATGCCCAGACCCGAACCTACGCCGCTGCCAACTGTACCACACACAAACCCTCCCAGGTCAACCATCCCGCCCAGCTCCACACCTGCCCCCACTTACACTCCCGCACGCTCACACACGCCAACCCCCACACCTTCCCCAACCCTCATCCCTACGCCGACAAACACCCCCTCCCCCACTCCTCACCCCGATATCCAACTTCACGCCCCCAACCCACAAGGCGATATCCTGGTGCTGGTGTATCACGTGATCGGCCGCCCGGAGGGCCGCTGGCGGCGCACGCCGGAGAACTTGCGCGCCGACCTGGAATACCTGGTGACCCACGGTTATTACCCAGTCAACCTGATCGACGTGGCGACCGGCAACCTGGGTCACGTGCCGCCCGGCAGGCGGCCCATCACGCTCACCTTCGATGACTCTACCGCCGGACATTTTCGCTATTTAGAAGATGGCACCATCGATCCCGACTGCGCAGTGGGCATCCTCCTAGAGATGCACGAGAAATACAGCGATGACTGGCCGCTGCGGGCCACCTTCTTCGTCCTGCTGCGCAATGCCGACGAGCCCGGCGCCCCACTCTTCCGGCAGCCCGACTCGGCCGTCCAAAAAGTGCGCGCCCTGGTCGATTGGGGCCTTGAGGTCGGCAGCCACACCATCACCCATCCGATTCTGAGCGAAATCACCGGCGAGGAAGTCAAGTGGGAGCTCGCGGTCTCCAAAGCGCGCATCGAGGCGCTGATTCCGGGATACACCGTGCGCTCCCTGGCCCTGCCAAACGGCATTTACCCGACCGACGAGTCGCTGGTCGCGGAGGGATACTCGAAATCCGCAGATCTATCTTACCGCTACGGGGCTGTCGTGAGATTGGGGGCCCTCCCGTGCCCATCGCCTTTCTCGCCCGACTTTGACCCTTACACCATCCCACGGATACAGGCCATCCAATCACAGCTTGAACAGTGGTTTTCCCACTATGAGACGCACCCGGAGCGTTATTACGTCTCCGCCGGTGACACAACGGAGTGAAAACGAATGAGACAACCAAAGGTACTAATCCTTCACGCCACAGGCACAAATCGCGACGTCGAGACGAGCAACGCGATAGAAATGGCCGGCGGCAAGCCGACCATCATGCATGTGAACGCGCTGCGAGAGCAACCCGCCCAATTGCACAGCTACCAGATGTTCATCCTGCCCGGCGGGTTCTCCTATGGCGATGCACTGGGTGGCGGGCGACTATGGGCCTCCGACCTGCGTTGGCTGTTCCAAGACGCGCTGGCCAGCTTCATCGAGGCGGGCAAGCCAGTGCTGGGCATCTGTAACGGGTTCCAGGCACTGGTCAAGAGCGGCTGGCTGCCCGGCCCGCCGGAGGCGGGAGCTCGAGCCACGTTGACGCGCAACGAATCGAACCAGTTCGAGTGTCGCTGGGTGTGGCTGGAGCCCAACACGAAAAGCCGCTGCGTATTTACAAAAGGACTGACGGAGCGCATCTACTGCCCGGTGGCCCACGGCGAGGGGCGTTTCGTCCCCCGCGACGATGCCGCACTGGCGGGCCTGCGAACCAATCATCAGGTCGCCCTGACCTATACAGGGCGAAACGGTGGGCCGGCAGGCTACCCCGCCAATCCCAACGGCTCCGTGGCAGATATCGCCGGCATCTGCAACGAACGCGGCAATGTCTTCGGATTGATGCCCCACCCGGAGGACCATGTCTACCCCGAGCAGCACCCACGCTACGCCCGCGGCGAGGGCGGCGAGTCGGGCCTGGCGCTGTACGTACAAGGGGTGCGTTACGCAGCAACGTTCTAGCTGACTTGTCAGAAAGGGAAACGATGAGAACCGAGAATATGAGCTTTAGAAAATCATCTTTAGCCTTGGCAAAAGTTGTTGTGGCAAGCCTGCTCATATCTGCTTGCGAGTATGCGACGCCCTCACAACGGGCAACTGTACCCACAAACACAGCGGCTCCACGACGACAGCACCAACGGCCACACCAAAACCAACGCCGACAACTGATCTCGTCACTACCCCGGGTGCTGTTGTCTCACCCCCGATAGAACCTATAACGATTATCGATATGCACGGAGTAACGATGGTGTTAATTCCTGCCGGACCGTTCGAGATGGGGAGCGATCCCGAAACAGGTTATGCCGAGTGCCAAAAACTTGCCTACGAAACGTGCGAGTACGAAGCCTATACAGACGCACCGCCACATACCTTGATGCTCAAGGCCTACTACATCGATCAGTACGAAGTCACCAACGCCCAGTATGCCGAATGCGTCGTCGCGGGCGAATGTATACCACCAACACAATGCCACTATGGGGATCCTACCTACGACGATCCCGCAAAGTCTAACCATCCCGTGGTCTGCGCCAGCGGCGAGATGGCTGAGACCTATTGTGCGTGGCGCGGTGGACGGTTGCCCAGCGAGGCCGGATGGGAAAAGGCCGCCAGAGAGCCTCAAGGTAACATCTATCCGTGGGGCAACACCTTTGATGGAAATCGTGCCAACTTTTGCGACGCCACTTGCCCGTTTGAGTGGGCCAACACTGAATACGACGATGGGTACGCACAAACTGCGCCGGTCGGCAGCTACCCTGATGGCACAAGTGCCTATGGGGTGTACGACATGGCTGGCAACGTGTCAGAGTGGACACATTCAAAGTACGCAGATTACCCTTACGTTGCCGACGACGGCCGGGAGGTCATATCCAGCACGGAGTATCGAGTAACGCGCGGAGGTGCCTGGAACATTCATGGAGATCATTTGTTGTCAGTCTACCGCGATGGTGTCGAGTCGCGAGGCCAAGTGAGCACAATCGGCTTTCGGTGTGCAAAGCCGATTGAATCGGAATTCTCCGCGATGGAACATGCCGACATGGGAGCCATCGCCTATGCAGCCGGAGATCTCGAATTGGCCCTGGAACACTTTAGCATGGCGATAGCCCTGGACCCGCAGATGGCGCTGGCTTACCAAGATCGGGCCGTGACTTATATTAATCTAAAAGAGTATGAGAAGGCCATCCAAGACCTGAACGTAGCCATCGAACTCGAACCCGACCACGCCGCATCCTACAACAACCGGGGCCACGCATATCACAAGTTGGGAAGAGACGAAAAAGCCATTGCCGACTTTGATAAATCCCTGGAACTTGCCCCGGCCCAGGCAGAAGCTTACCTGGGACGCGGGCAGGCTTACAACGGTCTGGGCAACTTTGAAAAGGCCCTCGCTGACCTAGATCGAGCTATCGAACTAGACCCCGAGCCGCTGACTCTGTGCTACGCCTATGCCGACCGAGGCTACGCCAAGTTCCGCCTAGATGATCTTCAAGGAGCGCTCGACGATCTGTATACAGCGATTGAGCTAAACCCGGAATTGGCAGTCGCTTATAATACGCTGGGCTTGATCTTTGGTCATTTGGGGGATTACGAAGAAGCCATGAGAAATCTCGATGAATCCATCGCACTGGACCCTGAGTATGGGAAGGCTTACTACAACCGGGGGGCCTTTAAGCTCGAGATGGAAAATTACAAAGAGGCGCTGACCGATCTCAACAGAGCTATCGAGCTCGAACCCAATAGATACTATTTTTACTACCAGTCGCGAGCCAAGGCCTATACACGTCTGGAGAGACATGAGCAAGCCCTGGCAGATTTAAACATGGCCATTGAGCTAGCTCCCCATCTCCCCGGCAGCTACGTGTTGCGCGCCATGGTGTATAAAAACTTGGGCGATTTCAAAGCCGCCGCCACCGACTTGGATCGTTTCCTGGAATTAGAAACCGACCCAGAGGAAATACAGATCGCCGAGGGCATGTTAGAAGATGTACAGACGGTTCTTTCTTGGGAAGCGCTCACTTCCACCCAAGGTGGTTTTGCAATCCGCATGCCCGGAACACCTGAGCTACAACAGCAGGGAAGCTTCGCTTTCTACCAGACTACTGCAGATGGGGTTACCTACCTGGTTGGCTATTCTGACCTTGCGGCAGCTCCATCGAATCAAGATGCTGTCGAGATGGTATTTCTAGAGACGATATCCGAGATAGCTGGGAATGATGCCACCTACATTCACGAAGCGACAATTACACTGGGGGAGCATCCCGGCAAACACGTCGTCTTCACCAATCAAACCCTAGAAGGCAGACTAATGTACGAGATCAAGCTTTACCTGGTTGAGGAGCGACTTTATAGACTCCAAGTGAGCGGCTCCAGTGATGTCAGCGTGTCAGCCGGAGTCATCGACGGGTTCTTTAGCTCGTTCAAACTAGTAGAGGAGCGATGATCATCATGCTCAATCGAGATACACTAAAGCAACACATCCCCCAGGCCCTGACGGGTGTCGAACTCGACTGGCCCTATGGCCGTGAGAGCGGCAAGGTGCGCGATACCTTCCTGCTGCCCGATGGACGGCGGCTGATCGTCACCACCGATCGCTTGTCCGCCTTCGATCGTATCCTGACGGCGATACCCTTCAAGGGCCAGGTGCTCAATCAGCTCAGTGCCTTCTGGTTCGAGCAAACGGCCGACATCATCCCCAACCACGTCATCGACGTGCCCGATCCCAACACCAGCCTGGTGGTCGGGTGCGAGACGCTGCCGGTCGAGGTGGTCGTGCGCGGCTATATCACTGGCGTGACCACGACCGCGCTATGGTACCGCTACTCGCTGGGCGAGCGCCACATCTACGGCTACGACTTTCCCGACGGGAGGGTCAAGAACCAGCCGCTGCCGGAGCCCATCATCACTCCCACCACCAAGGGACGCGCCGGCGAGCATGATGAGCGCATCACCTGCGCGGAGGTGGTCGAGCGCGGGCTGCTGGACGAGGCCACCTGGGAACAGGTGCAGGCCGCCGCGCTGGCGATTTTCAAGCGCGGGCAGGAGATCGCCCGCCAAGGTGGTCTAATCCTGGTCGATACCAAGTACGAGTTTGGGCGCGCTCCCGACGGCCAGGTAATGATCATCGACGAGGTGCACACGCCCGACAGCAGCCGCTTCTGGCTGGCCGAGAGCTACGAGGAGCGGATGGCAAGCGGGGAAGAGCCAGAGAATTTCGACAAGGAGTTCCTACGCCTGTGGTACGCCGACCACGGGTATCGCGGCGAGGGCGAGCCGCCCGAGCCGACGGACGACCTGATCGCCCAGGTCAGCGAGCGCTACATCGCCCTGTACGAGATGCTCACCGGCCAGACGTTCGAGCCGGGTACATATCCGGCCAGCCCGCGGATCATCGAGACGCTCAAGACATATCTATAGATCCATCCGTAGTCAGGCACGCCGTTCGTAGTCAGGCACGCAGCGAAGCGGAGTGCCGTCGTTCGCAAATCGGTCACAAGCCCATGTACGACTATCGCAAAATGACGCCCGAAGAACAGCAGCGCATCCTGCAACAACGTCGAGACCGTGGGTTTCCCCTGCACGCACCGCCTCACTTGCGGGATATAAGCGGGGTATACCTGATCACCAGCGCCTGCTATGAACATCAGCCAATTTTCGATACGCCCAACGATCTCTCGTGGTTGGCAGACCAGGTGCTCGACGCGTTTTCCACAGCCGATCTGCCGTATCTAGCTTGGGTGTTTCTGCCCAATCACTATCACGTTCTCATGGAAGCGGAGAGTTTGCGCGTCGTGAGCGAGGTCCTGCGTCTGTTGCACAGCCGGACTGCTACAGCCATCAACGGTCGCCATCGGCAACGCGGGCGCAAAGTCTGGTACCGCTTTAGCGACCGCCGGATGCGCAGCAAGCGGCACTATTTCGCCACGGTGAACTATATCCACCACAACCCGGTCAAGCATGGATACACAGATCGGATGTCCAGTTGGCCCTGGTCGAGCGTTCACGAATGCGCAGAAACACAGGGCGAGGAGTGGCTAGCGCAAATCTGGCGCGCTTATCCGGTGGGGGATTACGGGCGGGGGTGGGACTGGTGATGGGCCGCGTTACGCCACTCCACTGCGTTTCGTGGCTCACTACAAACAGGAGTAGAACCTTATGCTAGTCGTCGTCATCATGGGATCGCCCAGCGATGCCGAGTTCAGCGCCAAGATCACCCAGGCGCTGGATGGTTTCGGTATTCCCTGGGAAGCACGCGTCGCATCGGCACACAAGGTGCCCCGTTACGTCTTGGAGATGCTGGAAGCCTACGAAGCCGATCCCCAACCCAAAGTGTATATCACCGTAGCGGGTCGCAGCAACGCACTGAGCGGCCTGGTGGATGCCCAGGTGAGCACGCCCGTCATCGCCTGCCCGCCTCACTCAGAAAAGTTCGCCGGCAGCGACGTGTACTCCTCACTCCGTACGCCCTCCGGCGTCGCACCGGCGGTGGTGCTGGAACCGGAAAACGCGGCGCTGCTGGCAGCAAAAGTGTTGAGCCTGGCAGAGCCGGGCCTGCGCGCAAAAGTCGAGGCAACACAACACGGGCAACGCCAACGACTCCTCGACGCCGATGCCGAACTGCTGGGCGAATAATATGTACGGCAAACCACGAGAAGCCTGTGGGATCAGCGGTATCTACGCCCCGGATGGGCGAGTCGCCCGCATGGCCTTCTTCGTCCACTACGCCCTGCAGCACCGCGGCCAGGAAAGCGCCGGGATCGCCACCTCCGACGGCCACATCGCCCACATCCACAAGGGCATGGGCCTCGTCTCTCACGTTTTCAACGAGGAAAACCTGGGCCACCTCAAGGGCCACCTGGCCATAGGACACAACCGCTACTCCACAACCGGGTCATCCTACCTGCGCAACGCGCAGCCCTACCTGATCGAGACCGCGCTCGGGCCGCTGGGTATCGCGCACAACGGCAATCTCACCAACGCCCCCACCCTGCGTCGGGAGCTTTTCGACCGGGGCGTGGGACTGGTCTCGTCATCCGACAGCGAAATCATCACCCAGATGCTGGCCGGCGCGCCGGGAGGCAAGTGGAACGAGCGCATCGCCGCCTTTATGTGCAAAGCCAAGGGCGCCTACGCGCTGACGATCCTGACGCGAGAGGCGGTCTATGCAGCCCGTGATCCCTGGGGTTTCCGCCCGCTGTGCCTGGGTCGACTGAACGAAGATGGCCTGGTGGTCGCCTCGGAAACGTGTGCCCTGGCGACCATCGGTGCCACCTTCGTCCGCGAGATCAAGCCAGGGGAGATCGTGCGGCTGGACCAAAACGGCCTGACGGCGTGGCAGGGAATGGAAGCCGCGGAGAAGCCATCCCTGTGCATCTTTGAGTACATCTACTTTGCCCGCCCCGACTCGGTGCTGGAGGGACGCTCCGTCCATCGCGTGCGCCGGTGTTTGGGCGAGTTGCTGTCGCAAGAACACCCCGTCGAGGCGGACATGGTCATCGGCGTGCCCGACTCGGCCACCGCCCACGCCATCGGGTATTCCAATGCCTCCGACATCCCCTTCGGCGAAGGGCTGATCAAGAACCGCTACATTGGACGCACGTTTATCCAACCCGACGACCGGCTGCGCCGCCTGGGGGTGGCGCTCAAATTCAACCCCCTGCCCGACCTGAAAGGCAAACGCATCATCATGGTCGACGACTCGATCGTGCGCGGCACCACCAGCGGCCCCATCGTGTCCCTGGTGCGTCTGGCGGGCGCCACGGAGGTACACATGCGGGTAGGCTCGCCGCCGATCCGCCATCCCTGCTTCATGGGAGTGGATATGGCGACGAAGGAAGAACTTATCGCCGCCCGTATGAGTGTAGAGGAGATCGCCAAGTACATCGGCGCAGACAGCCTGGGCTACCTCTCCCTGGAGGGGCTACAGGAAGCCGTGGGCAAAGAGGCGGGAGGCTACTGCCAAGCCTGTTTCAGCGGCGACTATCCCGTGGCAGTCGTGGATGGGAGTAGCAAGCGAGCCTTTGAGAAAGCTTAATAATTACTAAGGAGGAAAACCCTATGGGAGGACTTTTCGGCGTCGTCTCGAAACAAGATTGCGTTCAAGATCTATTCTACGGCACAGACTACCATTCACACCTGGGCACCCGGCGCGGCGGTCTGGCCGTGTGGAACGACGGGAGCTTTACCCGCTCCATCCACAGCATTGAGAACGCCCAGTTCCGCTCGCGGTTCGACAGCGACGTTCCGAAAATGTCTGGGACCATGGGGATCGGCTGCATCAGCGATACCGATAGCCAGCCCCTCATCGTCCGCTCGCACCTGGGCGACTATGCCATCGTCACCGTCGGGCGGGTCAACAACGCCCAACAACTGGTGGACGAGGCCCTCAGCGGATACACGACCCACTTCACAGAGATGAGCGGTGGAGAAGTCAGCCCGACCGAGTTGATCGCCAACTTGATTGCTCAAGGAACGACATTTGAGGATGGCATCCGGCACGCTCAAGAAGCCGTCGATGGATCGTGCTCCCTGCTGCTCCTGACGCCCCACGGGATATATGCTGCCCGCGATCGCCTGGGACGCACGCCACTGGCCATCGGTGAAAAAGAGGGTGCCCGCTGCGTCTCTATGGAGACGTGCGCTTTCCCCAACCTGGATTATAACCTTCAGCGCCAACTGGGGCCGGGCGAGATCGCACTACTGACGCCCGATGGCGTCGACCAGCGGACCGCCCCGGGCGACACGCTGCGGATCTGCGCGTTCCTGTGGGTGTACTACGGCTATCCATCCTCCAGTTATGAGGGAATCAACGTCGAGGTGATGCGCTATCGCAGCGGCGCAGCTCTGGCCCGCGCCGACACCGTCAAGGCCGACATGGTCGCCGGCATACCCGACTCTGGCATTGGCCACGCCATCGGCTACGCCAACGAGGCCAAAATCCCTTATACCCGCCCTTTCGTCAAGTACACGCCCACCTGGCCGCGGAGCTTTACGCCCCAGGATCAGGCCGTCCGAAACCTGGTGGCGCGGATGAAGCTGATTCCCATCCGCGATCTGATCCAGGGAAAACGTTTGTTGTTCTGCGAAGACTCGATCGTGCGTGGCACACAGCTACACGAGACCGTCCAGCGATTGTTCGACGATGGTGCGAGAGAGGTACACATGCGGCCAGCTTGTCCGCCGCTGATCTATGGTTGCAAGTTTCTCAACTTTTCTCGATCGCGTTCTGAACTGGACTTGGCCGGGCGGCGAGCTATCCGCGAACTGGAAGGCCATGAAGACGCGCCGCTCGAAGAATACGCCGACCCACAATCAGAAAAGCACCACATGATGGTCGATCACATCCGGCACCGACTGAACCTCACATCCCTACAGTACCAAACTCTGTCGGACATGATCGACGCAATCGGCCTGCCGAAGGAAAAGGTCTGCACATACTGCTGGAACGGCGTGGGGTAAGCGGGGATTGGAAATCCCGGGAATTTGGCAATCCCCTTGGAGTGATTCTGGACCTACTGAGATTATTTCTCGCGATTGAGTAGCGTCTGCTCCAGTTCATAGAGCGCCCGGGCAGCCGGCCCATCCAACCCTGCTTCCTCAAGCGCAGCCAGTGCCTGGCCGTGATGCTCCTGCGCCAGCCGCTCAGCGTACTCGCGACTGCCCACTTGCTCCAACAGCTCCGTAGCACGGCCCACGTCAGACGCCGATAACTCATCCTGCTTCAACAGCCTCCGCAGAACCCCGCTCCGCTCCAGGCCGTGAAGAATGGGCAACGACTTTTTGCGTCGGGCAATATCGGCGCCGGCGGGTTTCCCCGTAAGCGCCGGGTCACCCCATATTCCCAGGACATCGTCGCGCATCTGAAAGATCAATCCCAGGTGGCGGCCAAACTTGCGCAGGCTCTCGCACTGAGCCTCGGAAGCATCGGCGATGAGGGCCCCCATTTGACAGGAACAGGCCGCCAGCGCTGCCGTCTTGCCCTCGATCATTGCGATATAGTCCTCGACCGAAACGCGGTCGCGACTCTCAAAGCCAATATCGAGATACTGACCGCCGGTCAGGGCCAACTGGGTGATATTGAAGAGACAACAAGCCGCTACAACCGTCGGCGCCGGCACCCCCCGCTCAACGAGCAACAGCAAAGCGAGGTTAGACAGTGCAAACATCGCATCTCCGACGTTGATCGCGTGCGCATCTCCCCACAATGCCCACACCGTGGGACGGCCACGCCGCGTCTCGTCTCGATCCTCGATATCGTCGTGGACGAGGGTAAAGTTGTGCATGATCTCAATCGCGGCCCCGGCAGGCAGCGCCTGCTCCCAGTTACCACCACAGGCCTCGCAACACAACAAGCAAAGGACAGGGCGCACCCGCTTGCCAGCACTCGCATGGCAGGGATTGAAGGCGTCGTCGGCCCACCCCAGATGATAACGCATTACGCCAAAAAAGTCAGCGTGGCGCGGATCAGAGGCCCTGATAAGAGCCTGCATCTCTGCCTCGAGAGGAGGTAAATAGCGATCAAAATAGGCCGGGAGGAATGATGTGCCAGTGGACAATTGCTCCATCGATTTCACACAGCCACCGATCACAGCTTTAGATGACCATTGCTGAGAATGATCTCGCGCGCCGACTCGACATCCACTTTTGTGTCCACACACCCGTCCTGTGACAACGGAAATGTGACTACGATCGGCTGGCCGTGATCCCAATCCATCTGGGCTATTGCTTCCAACCCCTCCTCAAGCTCCTTATCACAGGCAATCGCAACCACACCGGCCGGCTGGTGCTCAGCCAAAAAGCGCACCGCCAGCCGGCCGCCGGGAGCCACACACACGCCACCATAGCCAGCGTCCGCAGCAGCAGCGCGCAACTTGTAGATTGCACAATCGGTAAGGGAACATCCGGTGCAGTCCAATCCCTGCTTTGTCATCTTGCCAGGACAGTCCTGGCTCGGGCGTAGGCAATGCGGCAACAACAGCACCCGTTGAGAAAAAGGCACGCTGGCCACGTCAACTTGCTCTGTCACAGACCAATCTCCTTTACTTCCAAGTTTAGAAAGCAGTCCTTCCCTCGCACCTTAAAACCCACCAGCGTTGCCAAAGCTACGACACAGTGGTGATAGGAATTCGCCCCAAGGCAGCAATATCGACGGCTCCCACAGCGAACATGGCGACACGCAACTGGGTCACAAGCGCGGCAATGAGATCCGCAACGGCGGCGGTAGACTCATCGGCTGCGTGCAAAAACGCCCCGGCGATGCCACACGCAGCCGCGCCGAGCGCAATCGCCTTGGCCATCTGGATGCCATCACGAATGCCTCCGCTGGCAAGGATGGGCAGATCGGGCGCTCCTCGACGGGCCATCAACAGACTCTCGACAGTGGGAATGCCCCAGTCCACAAAGGCGGCCGCCACCTGGCGCTGGCATTCGGTGACGGCCCGGTACATCTCAACCTGGCTCCACGAACTTCCGCCGGCGCCTGCAACGTCGATTGCCGCCACCCCGGCGCCCGCCAACTGGCAAGCCGCCTGCTCCGAGATACCCCACCCCACCTCCTTCACCACCACAGGCACCTCCAAAGCGCGACAGATCGCCTCGATCTTGGACAGCAGTCCGCCAAAGCGCGTCTCCCCTTCTGGCTGCAGTGCTTCCTGAACCGAATTAAGATGCAGGATCAGCGCATCCGCCTCGATCATCTCGACAGCGCGCCGGCATTCGTCGAGACCATAGCCGTAGTTCAACTGGATTGCGCCCAGATTAGCCAGCAAGAGGATATCGGGGGCCAAATGGCGCACGCGGTACGTATCCGCCAAGGTTGGATCCTCGATGGCAGCGCGCTGAGACCCTATCCCCATACCAACCCCGGCAGCCTGAGCAGCTTCTGCCAACCTCCGATTGATCACGCTGGCTTCCGGGGTGCCGCCCGTCATCGAGGAGATAAAAAAAGGGGCCGCCAGATGCCTGCCGAATAACTCTGTAGATGTATCTACAGACTCAAGGTCGAACTCTGGCAACGCACAGTGAGTAAAACGATAACGCTCAAAGCCGGATGAGACATTTTTAGAGTCAACGTCATTTTGCAGATTAATGCGAATGTGATCCAGTTTACGCTGCCGGTGCATGCACTCCTTACGTAACTTGAGAGATTCTTTAGTGTTCTTAAAAACAGGTTACATGATAGCGGTAGTAGGAATGCTTGTCAACTCGCGGTTGACAAACTTTCACCTATGAGTAGAATATGGTGGTATTCACTCCACCTAAGAAAATTAAAGGGAGGCAAAACCAATGGCAGATACTCTTGAGCGCATCAAGAAAATCATTGTCGATCTATTGGGCGTAGAGGAAGACCAAGTCACGATGGAGGCACGCTTTCGCGAGGACATGGAAGCAGATTCCCTCGACCTCGTCGAGTTGATCATGGCACTCGAAGAGGAGTTCGATGGTCAAATCTCTGACGAAGACGCTCAAAAGATCACTACGGTTGGCGAAGTAGTCACTTACGTCGACCAGAACATGGTCTAATACAAGCTTCTATACTGGCATACAGCACAGGGCTACTGGGAAACCGGTAGCCTTTTGTTATTTGGCGCTATATGCTATGCTCTGCCCACGTATACTACGGAGGCAAAATATGGAATGCAAAGTAGAGGAAAATCTGGCCCGGTGCACGTGCACCTACGAACCCTGCTCGCACAAGGGCAAATGCTGCGAATGCATACAATACCACTGGCGCATGGGAGAACTGCCCGGCTGCCTCTTCCCACCGGAAGCCGAACGCACCTACGACCGCTCCATCGCCCACTTTGTCCGCATCCACAGCCAGCGCTAGGGCTGAGATTTCCCTTTTAGTGGAAATTAAACTATAATAAGCGCGCAACAACGTTAGAAACCGAATAGACTCTAGCTCGACAGGTCGAGGAGGTGAAACCTAACACACGATAGTTGCGTATACCAGATAGGTATTGAAAGCGACCAGCATGCTGGTCATCACTCCAAGACTAAGGAGGATAGCAAATGGTGGGAGACATCTATGAAAAGGTAAAGGGTAGCCGCAATCTACTCGAAAAGCTGGGAAGCATCATCCCCGGCTGGAAGGGCTACCAGGAACGCCAGGAGCGACGCAAGGCGGACCAGTTGATGCGCCAGACGCTGGCCGAAAAGATGACCGCTCAGCGCAAGCGGCTCGACGTCGCGCAGCAGGAGCTGATCAACAGCGGCAAGATCGATCTGGTAGACGACGTCGGCCGGGCTGTGACACAGTTGCAGACCTTCATCGACCGCGTCCGCTTGGCCAGCTATGGCTACGCCGGCTTATTCGACGCCGTAAAGATCAACCAAGACGAGCTGGAACAGGTGTACAACTTTGATGTCACGCTGTTCGAGTACGTCGATCGGCTGGACACGGCGAACGACCGTCTGCGAGAGGCCGTTGAGACCGGCGAAGGGCTGAAAGAGGTCATCCGCATCGTCCAGGACATCTGCCGTGAGGCCAACAGCACCTTCGAAGAGCGCGAGCACGTAATACTGGGCACCCAGTAGACTGAGGAGGTAAGTGATAATGGCACGCATTTTCGATATCGTAGAATTTGTCGATGAAGCCAGCACAGAGATGGTGCACCGCATCCCCGAACGGGGTTCGGGAGACTTTCGCATCGGCTCACAGGTGATCGTCCGAGAGAGTCAGGCGGCGGTCTTTTTCCGGGATGGACGAGCGCTGGACGTTTTTGGGCCTGGTGCACACACGATCGCCACGGCCAACATCCCATACGTGGTGGACCTGATCGGCAAGGCATTCTCCGGCGAAACTCCCTTCAAGGCCGAAGTTTACTTTGTCAGCCTGCGCGAGTTCACCGACCTGAAGTGGGGCACGCCAACCCCCATCACGATCAAAGACCCCATCCTGCGAATGGCGCGCGTGCAAGCGCGTGGCGCCTATGCGGTGCAAGTCGCCGAACCACAGCTCTTTGTCAACAAGATCGTCGGCACGCAGGGCATCTATCGCACGGGCGACATCCAAAGTTTCTTCCGCTCCATGATCCTGACCAAGCTGACCGACCTAATCGGTGAGATGGGCAAGTCGGTCATCGAGCTGGCCGGGATGGCGGAAGAGCTGACGATGGGCGTGCGGGCCAAGACGGACGAGGAGTTCGCCGCCCGCGGCGTCACCCTAACCTCGGTCTATGTCGAGTATCTCGGGCCCACCGAGGAGACCGCCAAGGCCATCGACGAGGCCGCTTCTATGGGCGCGATTGGCGACATGAGCGCCTACCTGCAGTTCCAGACAGCGCGAGGAATCCGCGACGCCGCGCAGCAGCCCGGCGGTGGTGGCGCTGGCACCGGCGCACAATTGGGCGCAGGCCTGGGTATGGGGATGACCATGGCCCAGATGATGGCCCAAGGCATGCAACAGCCGCAGCAGCAGCAGGCTGCCCCTGCGGCCGCGGCTGCGGCCACCCCGACGACGGCCGCGGAAGTCCAGGCCACGTTGGACAATCTGGATATGCGGCTAGCTGCGGGAGAGATCAGCGAGGCAACCTACAACAAACTCTACACCAAGTGGGAAGCCAAACTCAAAGAGTTAGGCGGCTAACGCACAAAAAAAAGCCCCGGCGCAAAATGTGCCGGGGCTTTTCCATTGACCTCACGCGTCAGTCACGCTTCCGCGTCTACGCCCAGCGCCAAAGCCAGTTGGCGATACACATCGGATGGCATTGGCGACCGCTTCCCCGGACCCCGCAGCCAGGCCTTGATCTTTTTGCCATAGAAAGCGGGCACCGGCGAATCGTCGGCCTCCAACTGCACGTCTGGGTTTACAAATACGATGGCCGCCCGCACGGGCACCTCGACATCGGGCAGTTGGTCGGCCAACCAGCGCTCCAGCTTTTCCACCTGCATCTCTGCCTCAAGATCGGGGGCTCCCACCCCCGGCTGGCCCGCCATCTGCCGCAGAATCCTACCCGGCTGCCGATGTCTCCAACGGCCTTCTTCCTGGAAGGCCACCTCTCCCCCATGCGATCTGACCACTAGAGCAGTGAGACCGCCAGGCCCCAACAAAACGTGAGGCGCAGGCAGCAGATACTGCACAAGCACGTATTGACCGCCCAGTCCTTTGAGTATATCGCTCAACGCCTCGTGATGCGCAAGAGGACCGGCGTAGCGATCGGCAAAAATCCCTCCAACAATTGAAAAGGCAATCCCCACCACCATGCATATGGTCATGATCAGCAATTGCTCCGACCTGACGAACGAGAGAATCAAACCAATGGCCAACGCTCCCAGGCCAACCAAGGGCGCGTTTTTGCCGATGAAACTCCTCACACGGATATGACGCTCGTTGCGAACAATGCGCATGCGCTACTCCTCGAAACGCCCTATGGCCAGACAAGCGTTCTGGCCGCCCAAGCCGAACGAATTGGAGAGCGCCACGCGCACGTCCGCCTTACGCGCCCCCTCCGGCACATAGTCCAGATCGCACTCCGGATCGGGATTCTCCAGATTAATCGTCGGATGGATCATGCCCCGCTCGACGGTCAACGCGCACACAGCAGCCTCGATAGCCCCGGCCCCGCCCATCGCGTGGCCGATCATGGACTTGGTCGAGTTGACAGCCAGCTTATAAGCGTGTTCGCCAAACACCTTCTTTATCGCCTTGGTCTCGGTACCATCGTTGATCGGCGTGCTGCTGCCGTGGGCATTGATGTAATCGACATCAGTGGGCAAAAGACCCGCATTCTCCAACGTCCAACGCATGGCCCGGCACGCGCCCTCTCCCTCGGGATGAGGTTGGGCAATGTGGAAAGCGTCTGCCGAGCTGGCGTATCCCAACACCTCGGCCCGAATGCGCGCGCCTCGAGCCAGAGCGTGCTCCAATGACTCCAGCACCAAGACCGCGCATCCCTCGCTGTAGATGAACCCATCGCGGTCGGCATCGAAGGGACGGCTGGCCTTCTCCGGCTCGTCGTTGCGGGTAGAGAGACCACGCATAGCACAGAAGGTGGCGATCACGGAGAAATGCATCAACGCCTCCACCCCTCCGCAGATCATTACGTCGGCTGCCCCCCGGCGGATGGTCGCTGTAGCTTCCCCCACGGCTTGCGTGCCCGTGGCACATGCCGCGACAATCGTATTGATCGGCCCCTTGGCCCCGGCCCACAGGCTTACGTGGTAGGACGGCATGTTCGTCAGCATCGAAATGCCGGTAAATGGACTAAGCCGCGCCAGCCCCTTCTCTCGGAACGTATCTATTGCGGCAACCCCTTGCTCGAAACCGCCAACCGCGGTCCCCATCAGCGTGCCGACGTGTTCCCCGTCAGTCAGGGGCACGTCGAGACCTGCATCGGCCAGCGCCTCGTGCGCCGTCGCGACGGCCACCTGCGAGCAACCTGCCATGCGGCGCGCTTCTTTACGATCGAGATAATCCAAGGGGTCAAAACCCTTTAGCTCACCCGCAATGCGCGATGGGAACTGGGAGGCATCGAGCTTTGTGATGGGCCCGACACCGGAACGTCCGGCCAACAAACTCTCCCACGTCTCCTCCAGCGTCAGCGCCAGAGGCGTCATAGCCCCCATCCCGGTGATGACGACCCGTTTACGTTCGCTCATTTTCCACTCTACTCCCTTGCCAGTCCATTGCGAATTGACTCCACCACGCCACCCTGCACGGCCTTGCGCGCCTGCCTGACCGCATTCTTGATCGCCCGCGCGTCGGAACGCCCGTGTGCCTTAATAACAACACCGTTGACCCCCAAAAGTGGCAGCCCACCCACCTCGCCCGGATCGAACTGCTTGAAGAGCCGCTTGAACGCAGGTTTCGCCAACTGCCCACCCAACGAGGTGATCACGCCCGCCTTGATTTCGTCGCGGATAGCGCCCGTGAGCATCTTGACCGTCGCTTCCAACGTCTTCATGAACACGTTCCCGGCAAAGCCGTCGGCGACGACGACGTCCGCCCGGTTGAACACGATCTCCTTGGGCTCCAGATTGCCGATGAAATTCAGATCCGACTGCTCCAACAGGACGTACGCCTCCTTAACCAACGCATTCCCCTTGTACGGCTCTTCACCGTTCGAAAGAAGCGCCACGCGCGGGTTTTCACGCGCCAACACGGCGTGCGCATAGACCGAGCCCATCACGGCAAACTGGAGCAGGTACTCGGGTTTGCAGTCAACGTTCGCACCCACGTCCAGCACCACCACTTCGCCAGCAGGCAATGGAAAGATACCAGTCACCGCAGGACGCTGCACGCCCGGTATACGCCCCAGCGTACCCAGCGTACGCAGCGTGGCCACAGCTAGCACGCCGCCGGTGTTTCCCGCCGTCACGAAGGCATCCGCCTTGCCATCGTGCACGAGGTTCATCCCAACATGCATCGAGGAGTCCTTTTTGGCACGCGCGGCCCTGGCGGGCTTATCGTCCACCTCAATGACCTGGGAAGCGTGAACGACTTCCAACCTCAAGCCGGCAGTGTCGTGGTTGGCCAGCTCTCGGTGGACGATATCCTCCTGCCCAACGATGATCAGCTCATCATCCCATTCCCGCGCCGCCATCACCGCTCCAGCGACATCAGCGGCCGGGTGATTGTCGGAACCCATCGCATCGAGGACAATTCTCATCTGATTACTCCTTTTGACAAGACGAAGCACATTCTACCCCATTCCATTTGTCCGCGCAACTCTCCACCTCATCGGGAATTCGAAAGCACGTTGCCTCCTGCCTGACGCTGTATCTTCTCAAAAAGTAGGGGCAAGAGTAAGTCGGATTGCCAATCCGACCTACATTCCCCCAAGATATTGAGATGATACCTGACGCTCGAAATTGAGCGCTGTAGGCGCGATGACTTGACTATCGGACGATATGGGGGTATCCTTTCTCAGCATCACCACCAAAACAGGGAGGCCGTCTGTGTACAAGATTCTGGGGAAAAAAGTGCTCAGCGACGTCAACAAACTGATGGTCATCGAAGCGCCAGAGATCGCGCGCAAGGCAAGAGCGGGCCAGTTCGTCATCGTGCGCACCGACGAGCACGGCGAACGCATCCCCCTCACCATCGCCGACTATGACCGGGACGCAGGCACCATCACCATCATCTTCCAAGAGGTGGGCAAATCGACAATGCAGATGGGCACACTCGAGGTCGGAGACGAGCTCGCCACCTTTGCCGGGCCGCTGGGACACCCGACCGAGATCGAAAACTTTGGCACCGTCGTCTGTGTCGGCGGCGGCGTCGGCATCGCGCCGATTTACCCCATCGCGCGGGCGCTGAAAGAGGCGGGCAACACCGTCATCTCCATCATCGGCGCGCGTAACAAAGACCTGCTCTTCTGGGAAGACAAGATGCGCGCCGTCAGCGATGAGCTTATCGTCTGCACCGACGACGGCTCCTACGGACGCAAGGCGCTGGTCACCGAGCCGCTCAAAGAGTTACTGGAGCAGCGTCAGATCGACCGCGTGTGGGCCATCGGGCCGGCGATCATGATGAAATTCTGCGCGGCGACGACAGAGCCTTTCGGCGTGCCCACCATCGTCAGTCTGAACACGATCATGATCGACGGGACCGGGATGTGCGGCGGATGCCGGGTGCAGTTGACCGAAGGCGCCAAGTTCGTCTGCGCCGACGGCCCCGAGTTCGACGCGCACAAAGTGGACTGGGACCTGTTGCTGGCGCGACAGCGGTTCTATTTGGACGAGGAGAAGCAGGCCGTCGAACAGTGGGAACACGAGTGCAAGATGGAGGCGCTGACGTGACTGAACTGACCAACCGCGAGCGCATGAAAATCCCCCGTCAGGAGATGCCGACGCAAGACCCGGAAATCCGGCGGACGAACTATGACGAGGTCGCCTTGGGCTTTACGCCAGAGCTGGCGCAGCAGGAAGCCGACCGGTGCATCCAATGCAAGAAACCCCAGTGTATGGAGGGCTGCCCGGTGGGCGTCCTCATCCCCGAGTTCATCAAGGCCCTGCGCGAGGGCGACATCGCAGGCTCTATCCGGGCAATGAAGGAGAAGAACAACCTACCCGCCATCTGTGGCCGGGTCTGCCCACAGGAGACACAGTGCGAGGCCATGTGCGTGCTGGGCAAGAAGGGCAAGCCGGTGGCCATCGGCAGACTAGAGCGGTACATCGGGGACTATGAGTTGATCCACCGCACCTGCCCCCTCGAGCGCCCCGAGTCCACCGGCAAGCGTGTGGCCATCATTGGCACCGGCCCGGCCGGGCTGACGTGCGCGGTCGACCTGGGAAAAGCAGGACACGAGGTCGTCATGTTCGAGTCGCTGCACAGCCCCGGCGGTGTGCTGGTGTATGGCATCCCCGAGTTCCGCCTGCCCAAGAGCGTGGTCCACGCCGAGATCGACTACGCCGCCGAGTGCCTGGGCATCAGGGTGCGCACCGATGCCGTGATCGGGCGGCTGTACACCATCGACGAGTTGTTGAACGAGGAAGGCTTTGACGCCGTCTTTCTAGGAACCGGCGCCGGGCTGCCGTCGTTCCTGCGCATCCCCGGCATCAACTACAACGGCGTCCTCTCGGCCAACGAGTTCCTCACCCGCGTCAACCTGATGAAGGGCTACCGTTTCCCCGAGTACGACACGCCAGTCAAAGTGGGCCAAAAGGTCGCCGTGATCGGCGCGGGGAACGTAGCGATGGACGCCGCGCGGTGCAACCTGCGCCTGCAAGCGCTACAGGAGATGGAAGGCGCTGAGGTGCATATTGTCTACCGCCGCTCGCCGGCCGAGGTGCCCGCCCGCGCCGAGGAGTTTCACCACGCTGAAGAGGAGGGCGTCATCTTTGACTTTCTGACCAACCCGGTCGAGATCTATGGCGACGAGAACAAGGTCGTGAGCGGTATGCGATGTATCCGCATGGAACTGGGCGAGCCCGACGAAAGTGGCCGACGGCGCCCCATCCCTATCGCAGGCTCCGAGTTCGACATGGATGTGGACATGGTGATCATGGCTCTGGGCACCAGCCCCAATCCCATCGTCTTTGCAGATGCCGGCGGGCTGGAGCGATCCAAGTGGGGCACCGTCGTGGCAGACGAAGACACGGGACGCACGACAAAGCCAAAGACCTGGGCCGGCGGAGACGTGGTCACCGGTGCGGCCACCGTTATCAGCGCGATGGGTGCCGGCAAGCGCGCCGCCGCCGACATCGACGGCTTTCTGCAGGGGGAGATCGATCCCTGGTAAGCCAACAATTCCCAAGAGAACAAGCGCCGTATCCTCTCAATATTCTGGGGAAAATGGCGAATGTAGGTCGGATTTGCTATCCGACCAGGCAGCGGTTAGCAAAACCGCCCTACATCTGCCCCGATTTATTGAGAAGATACCAAGCGCCGCTCTTTGGAGTGCGGCGCTTCATCTTTTCTATTTCCTAGGATTCTGACGTAGGCGACGGCGTCGGCGTTGGCGTTGGCTTAATCCACTCAAATACTCGCGTCTCACTGACCAGACCCGCCTTCTCGTAGGTCAGCCCACCGCCCTCATCCCGCACTTCCCGCACCACCATCACCTGCCACCGAAACTCGGGCACCTCGCCGTCCGCCTCCATCAGGAGATCGAAAGGCACTCGCCACACTGTCGTACGGGTCTGGAACTTGTGCACCGTGGTGCCGTCAGGGAAAAAGAGCGTCACCTCGTACCACTCGCCCTCCTGCAGCACAGCGATGGACATCCACTGCAGCGCGATGGGCGCTTCAACGCCCACCAGGGTCGCTCCATCAGGCGGGCTCAGAAGCGCCGGAGCCTCGTAAGGTGGAGCAGGCGTCGGCGTGGCCAGAGGATCCACCGTGGGCGTAGGACTGGGAACGGGCGTTCCCAACGGCACGACGAGCGATTGGCCGACGAATATGCTGTCGCTGCCCACGGGTAACTGCTCGGGATTGGCCTCGCGTATGAGAGCGACCGACACATCGTGTTCCTCGGCAATCGACTCCAGCGTATCCCCCTGTTTGACGACGTGAATGACAAAATTGCCCGGCGTCGGCGTTGGAATACTTGGGTCGAGCGTCGGCGTAGGCGTGGGCGTAAGCGTTCCGGCGGGAATGCGCAAGACGTATCCAACAGAGAGAAACTCCGGTTGTACCTCTGGATTCAAGGCCAAGATATCTTCCACCGTGGTATCGAACCTGGTAGCAATATCACTGAGCGTATCCCCCGTCCGCACCTGGTAGGTCAAAGGGGGCAACGGCGTCGGCGTCAAGGTAGGCGCAGGCATCCGCGTAGGCGTTGGAATCGGAGTATTCGTGGGCGTCTGTGTAGCAGTAGATGTGGGCAATGTCTCCTCAGGCTGAGCGTTCATCAGCAAATACAGCCCATAGAACCCCACCACCAGGAACACCAAGGCCAAGGCAACGACGATAAGAGGCTTGGTCCATCGGGGCAAGCCTTTCTCTGGAGCTTCCTTCTCCTCCGGCTCGGCCTCTCCCGCTTCAAGCGATGCCCCACACATCAGGCAGGTCGTTGCCATCACGGCCACCCGGGCGCCACAGTAAGGACACTGGCGCTGCTCTTCAGTTGGAAGTGAGATTTCTGGTTCTTCAGCCATTTCGAAAACGAAGCGTATGATAGCACAGAAACGGGAAATGACAAACAATTGACCTTCCCACCAAGTTAAGCTATACTGACGTCGTACCACATACAACCAGCTGGAAGGAGCACGTCCCATGTCCCTATTCGACACACTGAAATCCTGGTTCACGCCCCACAAGCCTCTTTCTAAGGAAATCGTGCATTATCAGACCCCTCCCGATGCCGAGGCGCAATACCGGTTGCACCTGCGGATCGAGCCCGACGGACGCGGCTTGCTGGTCATCAATGCAGCTACCGTCCTGCACCTCAACCAGACTGCCGCCGAGTACGCGCGCCTGCTGATCCAGGGCGCCGACGAGGAAGAAGCGGTCAAAACGATCACCAAGCGATACCGCGTCAAAGAGGCCCAGACCCGCGAGGATTACACCCAACTGCGCGACCACATCCTGACCCTGGCCACCACCGTCGACCTCGATCCGGTGACCTACCTGGGGATGGAGCGGGCAGAGCCCTTCTCGGCGGAGACGTCGGCCCCCTATCGCGTCGACTTGGCCCTGACCTATCGCCTGGACGCATCCGGCACGCTCGATCCTGGCGCGCGCAAGCGGGTAGGTCGCGAGCTGACCAGCGAGGAATGGCAGCGCGTCCTGCAAAAGCTGTGGGACGTGGGCGTGCCCCACGTCTGCTTCACCGGCGGAGAGCCGACACTGCGTGAGGATCTGGTCGAGATCGTGCGGTACGCCGAGGAGTTGGGACAGGTCACAGGACTGCTGACCAACGGCTGCTGCCTGCAGGATCAAGCATATCTGGACGAGCTGCTGCTGGCCGGGCTGGATCACCTGCAGATCACGCTGGCCTCCCACCAGCCCGAGGTGCACGACCGCATCGTCGGCGTGGAAGAGTCGTGGGAAAAGGCAAACGCCGGTCTGCGCAACGCCATCGCGGGCGACATCTACGTCGTCGTCCAGGTGCCCATCACGCCGGAGAACGCAGACACGGTGACGGAAACGGTGGCCTACCTGGCCGAGATGGACGTTCCCGCCGTCGCCCTGAGCAGCCCCCTACGAGACGCGTCGGAGGAGGAAGCCCAGCATCTGCAAAACAGCCTGCAGGAGGCTCAAGACGCTGCACACGCCCACGGCCTGACGCTGGTCTGGGATCTCGCCGCGCCGTATTCGCACGTGAACCCGATAGAGACCGAGACCGACCTGCCACAGGATCAGGCCATTCGCCAGCACCTATACGTCGAGCCCGACGGGGACGCCCTTCCGGCCCAGGGGTACAACGTCGTTTTGGGCAACCTGCTGCGGGATGACTGGGAGGCCATTTGGGAGAATCCAGAGCGCCCGTGATTGGGGATTGGCACGCTTGGTTCATCCAGCAGGCCGGTTGGACACAGCCGACGCGCCGCTGGCTCTATCGAGAGGCTAGACTCGGGCAGGCCGGGAACATTCTTGAGGTCGGCTGCGGCACGGGCGTCATCGCGGAGGAGTTGGCCAGCTCCACGCCCGCCCGTGTAACCGGGCTCGATATCGACCCGGCGATGCTGACCTTAACAAAGCAGCAGGAGAGTCGCGTGACCTACGTCCGGGGAGACGCTCACGCGCTGCCCTTTCCCAACGCGTCGTTCGACGCCGTCGTGTGCCACTACCTGCTCCTGTGGCTGGCCGATCCAGAGCAGGGCGTGCGGGAGATGGCACGGGTGGTCAGGCCGAAAGGCTGCGTGCTGGCCTGCGCCGAACCCGACTACGGCGGGCGGATCGATCACCCGCCGGAACTGGTCGATCTAGGTCAGCGCCAGATGGAGGCGCTGCGCGGGCAGGGGGCCGACCCCGAGATCGGGCGGCGGCTGGGAGAGATCTTTGCAGCGGCTGGACTTCGAGCGGTGGTGGGGACCATGGCCGGGCAGTGGCATGTCCCGGCCAAACCAGACGGCGGGTTCGAAGCCGAATGGGCCATGCGAAAGCACGACCTGGCCGGTCTCCTCTCGCCGGAGAAGATGCACCAACTAAAGGCCATCGACCGCCAGGCGCTGGCAGAAGGCCGCCGAGTGCTTTTCGTACCCACCTTTTACGCGCTGGGGCACACGAGCGATTGACAGCCCTCCGGCGCGGTGTTATACTGAAACTCGCCACTCAATTAATGCGTAGATAATAAGGGAGCAAACCATGTCCACAGAAAAGACTGCCGGTTACACCATCGCCTACGTCCTTATCGTTCTGGGCGTCATCGTCTCATGCCTGCTGATCGGTTTCGGTGTGCTGCTCGTGATCGCCTCCTCCGACCCGGCACAGGGAGACCCTGGCTGGCTGGCCATAGGAACCGGACTGATCGTCGTCGGCCTCGTCATCACCACCCTAGCCGTCGGCGTCTTTGTATTCCTGCGCATTCG
>CAZKDJ010000038.1:0-27068 GCA_964551295.1 uncultured Anaerolineales bacterium
GAGCACATTCTGCTGCTTGTCATCCATCACATCATCAGCGACTTTTGGTCCCTTTCCATTTTGATGCACGAACTCGGTTTGCTGTACGAGACCAATGTTGCTTGTGAGCTACTCTGCCTGCCGGCGCTCGAGCTCACTTATTCAGACTATGCACACTGGCAGAGGAAGATGCTGGCAAGTTCTGAGGGAGATCGTCTGTGGGACTACTGGCGGAAGCGCTTGGAAGGCGACCTGTTGCCACTCAATCTGCCTACAGATCGGCCACGCCCCTCCACCCAGACCTTTGAAGGGGCGTCTCGTACGTTCAAACTGGATGCCACCTTTGTCAGAAAGCTTAGATCATTGTCACAGGGCCAGGGCGCCACTCTCTATATGACCCTGTTAGCTGCCTTCAAGACATTTCTGTTTCGCTACACAGGACAAGTTGATATTTTGGTTGGCTCGCCCGTCATCGGGCGGAACCGGGCTGACCTTGCGGGGATTGTGGGTTATTTTAACGATCCTGTGGTTCTACGAAGCGATCTTTCTGGAAATCCATCTTTCTTGGATTTCCTTGCCCAGATACGACAGCACGTCGTGGAGGCATTGGATCACCAAGAGTACCCCTTTGCTTTGCTGGTTGAGAATCTACAGCCGCAGAGGGATCCTAGTTTCTCTCCCATCTACCAGGTGGTGTTCTTGTTGCAGCAACCCCACGTGTCTGACGAGGAGGCTCTTCCGGCGTTCGGTCTGGGTGAAGCCGGGGCCAAGATGCAGTGGGGTGGTATGACCATCGAATCTGTGGCTTTGGAGCAGCGAATAGCACAGATGGATCTGATGCTGATGATGGCAGAGGTCAGTGGTGAGTTGCTGGGGTCTTTTCAGTATAACTCTGATCTGTTCGAGGACGAGACAATTGGCAGGATGGTCGATCACTTTTTAATCCTCCTTGAGGGGATTGTGGCTTCTCCTGAACAGAGTCTTCTTTCGCTGCCTTTGCTGAGTGAAACGGAGCGGTACGAGCTTGTAGAGGAATATAACGCCACACGGGCCGTTTATCCGCAGGAAGAAAGCCTATTACACGAGTTGTTTGAGGAACAGGCACGGCGTGCTCCCGAGGCTACTGCCGTTATCTCGGGTGATGTTTCGCTGAGCTACCGTGAGCTAGATTCGCGGGCCAATCGACTTGCTCAACAGCTTTTCCAAGATGGAGCTGTACCCAATAGTCTGGTCGGTATCGTGATGGAGAAGGGATGGGAGCAGGTCGTGGCTGTACTGGCAACCCTGAAATCTGGGGCAGCCTATCTGCCCATAGACCCGGGGCTACCCAGGGAAAGGTTGCGTTACCTCCTGGAGTTTGGGCAGGTAAGGACTGTTCTTACACAATCCTGGGTTGACGCCGACATCGATTGGACAGATAAGGTGTGTTGTATTGTGGTTGATGGTCAGTTACTGCCCGACATGATGGATGTGCGCTTGGAACGCCTACAGACGCCCGATGATTTAGCCTATGTCATATTCACGTCGGGGTCTACCGGGCTTCCTAAAGGGGTGATGATCGATCATCGAGGTGCTGTTAACACGATTCTGGATATCAATCACCGCTTTGCCATAGGGCCTGCCGATCGGGTCCTGGCGCTATCTTCGCTCAGTTTCGATCTGTCCGTTCACGATATTTTTGGTACTCTGGCAGCTGGCGGGACGGTCGTTCTCCCACGGGCAACTGACGTCCGGGACCCGTCGGCTTGGGCTCGGCTTGTTCGGCAGGAACAGATCACGGTCTGGAATTCGGTGCCAGCTTTGATGTCGATGCTGGTTGAATATGTCCAGGGCCGTTCAGAATTATATCCCTACCCATTGCGCCTGGTGATGTTGAGTGGGGATTGGATCCCTATCGGGTTGCCTGGACAACTTGAGGCAATGGTGGAAGATGTTGCGATTGTTAGTCTGGGAGGGGCGACAGAGGCTTCTATTTGGTCTATCTACTATCCGATCGATCAAGTCGGACCAGAGTGGAAGAGCATTCCCTATGGAAAGCCACTGGGCAACCAGCATATCTACGTTCTCAACTCGGTTCTGGAACCTTGCCCCGTTGGAGTCACAGGCGATTTGTATATTGGTGGCAGGGGCTTGGCGAAGGGATACTGGCGGGATGCAAAAAAAACGGCTGCTAGCTTTGTCGTCAATCCAAACACCGGTGAGAGGCTATACCGTACCGGTGATTTAGGCCGCCACCTTAGCAGCGGAGACATCGAGTTCCTGGGGCGTGCTGACTTCCAGGTCAAGGTGCAAGGGCATCGGATTGAGCTGGGCGAGATCGAGACTAATCTGGAGCAACATCCTGCCGTCCGATCTGCAGTTGTATTGGCTGTAGGGGAGCTACGCGGCGAAAAACGCTTGGTTGCCTATATTGTCCCTGCTGATGGAAAGCTTATGGCTGATGATCTGCACCAATTCTTGGAAGAGAAGCTGCCCGAGTATATGGTGCCACCTGTCTTTGTCTTGCTCGATGAACTACCTTTAACTGACAACGGGAAGATAGACCGTAAGACGCTGTTGAGCTGCAGGCAGGTCAGCCGAACGGCCGAGCATGAGCCCATTCTTCCGCGTAACCCCGTTGAAGAGGCTGTTGCCCAGATTTGGCGCGAGCTACTTGATGTGGATACAGTAGGCGTTCACGATAGTTTTTTCGAGTTGGGGGGGCATTCTATCCTGGCGACGCAGTTGGTGTCTCGGGCGAGAGAGAGATTTCACGTCGAGTTGCCCTTGCACCGTTTCTTTATGGCGGCCACTATCGCAGACGTTGCGTCTTTCATCGCTGAGGAGCAAGGACAGGCTCAGGAACTCGATAAGATTGAGCGGATATTGCAAGAGGTATCAGATATGCCAGATGAAGAGGTCAAGAGTATATTGTTGCAACGGAAGGAGACGTTTCCTGGATGAGAAGCCGAATGAGTTCTCTGGCCGAGCAAATCGCGTCTCTTTCACTGGAGAAACGTGAGTTATTAGCAGTTCTGTTGAAGGAAGAGCAGGACATCAATCTGGCTCAGGCCCTTGTCTTGCCTCGTCCCTCCTGCGGACCGGCAGTGTTGTCGTTTGCTCAGGAGCGGCTGTGGTTCTTGGACCTACTAGAGCTGGGTAACCCGGCGTATAATCTCTACGTTGCTTTCCGTTTGGTGGGAGATCTCCATCTTGACATGCTCTGGCAAACGTTTGACCAAGTCGCGGCTCGTCACGAGATTTTGCGTACCACTTTTGTCACCAAAGAGGGGCGTGCGTATCAGTTCATCACCCCTTCCTATTCTGCCGCTGTAGATGTGGTAGATCTTGGCGGGATTCCACAAGCCGAACGAGAGGTGGAGGTGCGATACTGGGCGACTGAGATTGCTCAAAAGCCCTTTGCTCTTTCCGAGGCTCCTCCATGGCGAGTAGTCGTATTTCGGCTGGATCCGGACGTTCACATCCTATTGCTGGTCATGCATCATATCATTTCTGATGGTTGGTCGATCAATGTACTCATGCGCGAAGTCTCAATCTTATACTCTGCCCTGGTGACAGGCCGGTCAACTTCCCTTTCCTCCCTTCGTATTCAGTATGCCGACTATGCTCATTGGCAGCGACAATGGTTGCAAGGGGAAAAACTGGACTCCCAGCTGCAGTACTGGCAGAGACAATTGCAGGACAGCTCTCCTCTCTTGCGTTTGCCCTATATCAAGTCGCGACCTGCTATACAGACCTTTCGTGGTGCCCGTCATCACTTTGCATTTCCTCAAAGTATGAGCGCCGCTGTGAGAGACCTGAGCCGCCGAGAGAATACATCGCTGTTTGCGCTGCTCCTGACCGCCTTTCAGGTGCTGCTGTACCGTTACTCGGGACAAACAGGCATCAACGTCGGTTTCCCTATTGCCAACCGCTCTCGGTTGGAAACGGAGAATCTAATCGGGCTATTTGCCAACACACTGGTGTTGCGTGCCGGCATAACGAGCCTCGCCACGTTTAGAACTGTGCTGCACTCGACTTACCAGGCTTTGGCGGAGGCTTATGCCCATCAGGATGTACCCTTTGAGAGGTTGGTGGATTTAGGATTACATGATCGCAGCTTGAGCTACACGCCGTTGTTTCAGGCTATGTTTGCCATGCAAAATGCTGTCGTACAATCCATGGATATGTCTGGTCTATCCTATAGCCTGTTTCCAGTCGATAATAAACATGCCATGTTCGATCTGACACTATCGATTATGGACGAGTCTGACGGAGGCCTGTCGGGCTTTTTGGAGTATAACACGGACCTGTTCCATCCTCAACAAATGATTCAAATGGTGGAACACCTGCAAATCTTGCTGCAGGCTGCCGTGACAGATATTGAGAAACCAGTTGGCTGTCTACCACTGCTGAGCCCGACCGAGCACCGGCGCGCTGTGGTCGATTGGAATAGGACAGCCACCAAGCTTCCCTTTGGGGAAGGGCTTTATCATATGTTTGAGGCACAGGTAGAGCGAACGCCTGATGCCATCGCGGTCTCTCACCCTGATGGTAACCACCTAAGCTACCGCAAGCTGAATGAGCGAGCGAACCAGCTGGCCCATTATCTGTCGGATAGAGGAATTAGACCGGGGAATGTGGTCGCGGTTCATGGACATGGAGAAGCGGAGGAGATAGTTGACATACTGGGCATCCTCAAGGCTGGTGGTGCTTACTTGCCCTTAACCCCGGCATGCCCCCCACAGCGATTGGCGTTCATGCTGGAAGATGCTCGGGTGTCTGTGTTGCTGGCGCAGTCCTCCACTCTTGAAACGATGCCTGAGCAAGTTGCTGGTCTTGCGGTGTGCCTGGATGCTGAGTGGCAGGTCATTGCACGCGGCAGCAAAAAGAATTCTGCCCCGAGTGCCGGAGGCGCGGATCTGGCTTATGTGATCTATACGTCAGGGTCGACGGGGAAACCTAAAGGTGTGATGGCGACCCACGCCGGGGCGATTAATTTGGCACTAGCTCAGATTGAGGCCTTTGGCGTTCAAGCACACAGTCGTGTGCTGCAATTTGCTCCTCTTAGCTTTGACGCTTCTGTCTCCGAGATCTTTGTGACTCTGTTGGCAGGGGCTACGCTTTGTTTGCGCGATAGGGAGGCTGCGTTCTCTGCGGTGGATCTGGTACATCAGTTGTATGATGAATCGATTACCGAGGTAACGCTGCCGCCCTCCGTATTAGCACTGCTGCCGGATGCCGACCTGCCTGCCTTGCGGACGCTTGTAGTGGCTGGTGAGGATTGCCCCGCTGATATTGCAGCTCGATGGGCTAGAGGCAGGCGTTTTATCAATGCGTACGGTCCATCTGAGGTAACAGTGTGTGCGACGCTGGGAGAGTGGAAAGACGCAGCCGGGGATCACCATCCGTCGATTGGCAGACCTATTGCCAACACGCAGGTGTACTTGCTGGATGACCAGTTACAGCTTGTGCCCGTTGGAGTGCCGGGTGAGATTCATGTCGGTGGCGTGGGCCTGGTGCGTGGTTATCTCCATCGCCCGGGGTTGACAGCTGAGAAATTTGTTCCAAATCCGTTTAAAGCAAGCGAACGTCTCTATCGAACCGGCGACCTAGCTCGCTATCTGCCCGACGGTGATATTGAGTTTCTGGGCCGCATCGATCATCAACGAAAGCTTCGTGGTTTCCGGATCGAACTGGGTGAAATCGAGGCTGTGCTGTGCTCGTACCAGGCTGTTCAAGAGGCCGTTGTATTGCTGCAAGGGGATGATCCTATCAGCCGGTATCTCGCTGCGTTCCTGATCCCCCATTCAGAGAGTGAGGTCATTGTTGACAAAGTTCGCCGTTTCTTGAGGGATCAATTGCCTCATTACATGATCCCCTCCACTTTTACTATTCTAGACACGTTGCCACTCACGTCAAACAACAAATTGGATCGCCGCGCGCTGGCTGACCTAGAGGATGCCAGGCAGGCTGAAGTGCGGGAGGTCTTTGTTAGCCCTCGTACTATGATGGAGGAAGTGATTGCTTTGACATGGCAAGAAGTACTGCAGAGGGACCCAATTGGCATAGATGATAACTTTTTTGACCTGGGTGGCAATTCTTTGGCCATGGTCAGGGTTCATCAACATCTTCGGACCTCGCTTAACCGAGAGTTTCCTATCGTTCGCCTGTTTGAGTATCCCACTGTACGGGTGTTGGCCGAGTACTTAACTCAGAAAGATAAACAAGAGCTTTTTGCGGACTTTTGCGAGCAGGCTCAAGAACGGGTCAGGAGAGGGCAGGCGGCCAGGCTGCGTCGCCGGGAATATATACAGGCTAAGAGGCGGAAATGAGCGATTCTGATCAATTAACAGGTGCAGAGAGCTTTGCTATTGCTGTTGTTGGCATGGCCGGCCGCTTCCCCGGCGCAGATGGCGTAGAACAGTTCTGGTGCAACTTGCGTGATGGTGTAGAGTCCATTACCTTTTTCACTGATCGGGAACTTGAGCAACTGGGTGTAGCCCCTGAGACCATCGCGCACCCCGACTTTGTAGGAGCCAGTCCGGCATTAAAGAACGTTGACCAGTTTGATGCCTCCTTTTTCGGCTATTCTCCACAGGAGGCCGCGACGCTGGATCCGCAGCAGAGACATTTCCTCGAATGTGCCTGGGAAGCGATAGAGGATGCGGGGTACAATCCCGAAACCTATAACGGCCTGATTGGTGTGTATGCCGGTTCGGGAACCAGTGGTTACTTGTTGTTCAATCTGCTTACACATCCAGATTATTTGGCGCCTGATACAGGCTTTGCTGCATTGATGGGCAATACGCAAGACTTTCTGAGTACTCGCATAGCCTACAAGTTGAATCTCAGAGGGCCGGCTGTAACTGTGCAGACGGCCTGTTCAACGTCTCTGGTGGCTACTCATTTGGCCTGTCAAAGCTTGTTGGATTACCAGTGTGACATGGCATTGGCTGGCGGTGTCTCGATCACGCCGCCTCAGAGAACGGGTTACATTTACCAGAAGGGAGGCATCTTTTCGCCTGATGGCCACTGTCGGGCCTTTGATGCGCAGGCTCAGGGAACTGTGTTTGGTAGCGGCGTTGGTATTATTGTCCTCAAGCGCCTGGAGGATGCACAATGCGATGGTGACCACATCTATGCCGTCATCAGGGGCTCGGCGATCAACAATGATGGCGGGCTGAAAACTGGATACACCGCACCCAGCGTGACCGGACAGTCGCATGTAATCTCTGCTGCGCTGGCGGCTGCCGGTGTCGATCCCTCGACAATTCGCTATGTGGAGGCTCACGGCACCGGCACAGCGCTCGGCGACCCGATCGAGGTTGCCGCGCTTATTAGGGTGTTTGGTGCGATCACCGATGCCAAACAGTGGTGTGCCCTTGGCTCGGCCAAGACCAACGTCGGTCACCTGGATGCAGCCGCCGGTGTTGCTGGACTGATCAAGGTCGTGAAGGCGTTACAGCATAAACGAATCCCCCCCAGCCTCCACTTCACCGAACCGAATCCCGAGATCGATTTTGCCGGCAGCCCTTTCTTTGTGAATACCGAACTGGCTGAATGGCCGGCGGGTCAAGAGCCACGTCGTGCCGGGTTAAGCTCTTTTGGCTTGGGGGGGACGAACGTCCACATTGTTTTGGAAGAAGCTTCTCCTGCCAAACCCTCTGATGATGATGGGCCTTGGCAGCTTCTGCCGTTGTCCGCCAAGACGGCATCGGCTCTCTCTGTGATGAGTGAAAATCTGGCGGATGACCTGGTTCGGTATCCTGAGTGCAACTTTGCGGATGTGGCATACACCCTTCAGGTAGGACGCAAACCTTTCGAGTACCGTCAGGTGGCAGTGGTCCATGACCGAGAGGATGCCATAAATATTCTGAAAACACGTCCTTCTGAACGTGTGATTACTACAGACTGTACTTTCTCTTCATCAGCGTCTCCTGTTGTGTTTATGTTTCCCGGAGGAGGTGCTCAGCACGTTGGAATGGCTAGTGAACTCTATGAATCAGAGCCCGTTTTTCGCGAGTGCATAGATCACTGTGCCGAGTTGCTGATCTCTCATCTTGAGAGTGATCTCCAACAGATCATACTATATGGCGATGGCTCTGTTGAGGGAGAGCGCGCTACTCTGGAGCGACCATCCTTTGCGCTGCCGGCTCTTTTCGCCGTCGAGTATGCCTTGGCCAAGTTGTGGATGTCTTGGGGCATCCAGCCACGAGCTTTGATCGGCCACAGCCTGGGTGAGTATGTAGCAGCTTGTCTAGCTGGGGTGATTCCCTTGGAAAATGCTCTGGCACTCGTTTCCTTGAGGGGGAGGCTATTTGAGAAACTCCCAGTGGGGGGTATGTTGGCTGTGCAGCTTTCAGAGGAGTCGTTACGGCTGCGTCTAGGAGAGCAATTGTCTATAGCTGCTGTCAACAGCCCGTCCTTTTGCGTTGTCTCTGGCACCTCAACAGCCATTGATGAGATGGCCAGTATTCTAACTCAAGAGGGCGTAGCTTGCAGCCGCCTGCACATTGACGTCGCAGCTCATTCGACGTTGGTGACCCCCATTCTGGCAGAGTTCTCAGCATTTGTCGAACAGATTCCACTGCGGAAACCACAGATACCGTATGTGTCGAATGTCACTGGCGATTGGATCGGGGACGAGGATGCATTGAGGCCGGGTTATTGGGCCGAGCATCTGCGCCACACCGTGCGCTTCGCCGATGGTGTTGCTCACTTGCTTCGACAACCGGGAGTTATTCTCCTAGAAGTAGGTCCCGGACAAGTCTTGAGCACGCTGGCCAGAAGACATCCCGAAAGAACGCCCGAGCATTCCGTTCTCTCCTCGCTGCCTCATCCCAAGTCCCAGAAGTCGGACCGCGAATGCTTGTTGAATGCTCTGGCGCAGTTGTGGCTGAGGGGGGCACCTATTGATTGGGCAGCAATTCATGCCCACGAACGAAGACAGCGCGTATCTTTGCCCACCTACCCTTTCGAGCGGCGCCGGTATTGGATTGAGCCACTAGATCAACCTGAAAGAGTAATGCATCACAGACCTTTACAGGTGGCAGATTGGTTTTATGTTCCCGTTTGGCAACAGGAACCCAGTCCAGTTCTAACGACAGCAACGCAATCAACGGATTGCCCTGTGACCTGTTTGCTGTTCATCGATGACTGTGGTGTGGGGGCTGAACTAGCTGAACGACTTCGGGACCAGGGGTATTTGATCACAACAGTAATCCAGGGAACGCAGTTCGAGCGCTTGGATGAATTTGCGTATGCCATTAATCCAGGGGAGAGAAAGGCATATGATTTGCTGCTAGAGAAAATCGGGGGACGGCCTCACAAGATTCTGCATCTATGGAACGTGACTCCTCCTGGGTCCATTTCTCTCGATGATGCACAGGTCACCGCGCTGGATAGCCTGGTTTTTCTTACCCAGGCGCTGAGTGAGCAGGGTGACGTGGATGCACTCGACCTGGTCGTGTTTACCAGCAATTTGTACAGCGTGATAGGAGATGAAGCCTTGCAACCGGAAAAAGCTCTCGTCGTGGGACCTTGCAGGGTCATCCCTCTCGAATATCCGTATATCCGCTGCCAGCACATTGACCTGGCAATCCCTCCCAGTGGTGCATCGCTATCGCGACGATTGCTAGATGGCCTGATGCAGGAGCTTGTTGGCGGCGGTACGCACGAGGTGATTGCTTACCGAGGTGCCTATCGTTGGCATCAGCACTTCAAGCGAGTTGAACTGGCCGGCTGCGATCCTGGGAAGTGGCTTCGGCAAGGAGGTAGCTATCTCATTGTCGGTGGCTTGGGCGTCGTCGGCCTGGCCTTAGCCGAGTGCCTGGCCGAGGAGGCCCACGCCAAGATTGCCTTTACCGGACGATCCCCGTTTCCTCTAAGGCAGGAATGGGATGATTGGCTGTCTGCACACGATGATGAGGATCTGACCGGGTACCGCATTCGCCAGTTGCGGGCATTGGAGTCGCTTGGTGCGGAGGTTGAGGTTCTCCAGGCCGACGTCACCGATCATGCCGAGATGCAGCGAGCCATAAAACACATCAGGGAGCGATGGGGTGAGATCAACGGTGTAATCCACGCAGCGGCTGTTCCTGGTGTGGGTGTTATCGAGGTGCACACGCCGGAGGACGCTGCGCGGCTTCTGGCACCCAAGATGCAAGGAGTCTGTGTGCTCAAGGAATCATTGAGGGGGCTGCAGCCCGATTTTGTCATTCTCTGTTCCAGCATTAGCTCATTTACCGGCGGGGTGGGTGGGGTGGACTATGCGTCGGTGAGTGCTCATCTCGACGCATTCGCCCACGCCTGGTCCGCAGCGGAAGACAAGTCTACGATAGTAGCCAGCGTTAACTGGAGCTGGTGGAAGAACGCCGAGATGATGCTCAGTGAGGACATCCGTACCGAGCTACAGAGGATCCGAGAGTGGCAGCAACTGGAGGTAATGAGCCCTACTGAAGCAAAATCTGCATTTCGGTCTATTCTGGCTAACTTGACCCTCTCGCCTCAGATTATCGTCTCATCCCAAGATTTCTCGGCGCTTGTGAGGAAAAGCCGTATTTACACGACCGATTACTATATGCAGAAGCTGGAAGAGACATCTCGTAGTGGACGTGCTCGTGTCCATTCCGTGCCCCACAGCACCTACGTTGCTCCTCGCAATGCACTTGAGCGGGAGATAGCCACGATGTGGCAGGATCTCCTTGGTGTGCAACGAGTAGGCATCCACGATAATTTCTTTGAGTTGGGAGGGCACTCGCTTCTGGGGCTTCGCTTGATCGCGCATATCCGCGAGAGGTACCAGGTTGAATTATCCTTGCGTGCATTGTTTGAGGCCTCGACAATCGCCGAGATGGCCATGCGTGTTGAGGGGCATGATGCGGGGCAGCGAGATTCCTTCGTACCATTGCTGACGCCCCGAGGTCGTGAGGTGGACATCCCGCTCTCATATGCTCAGGAACAACTTTGGTTTATGGATCAATTGGTACCAGACAGTCCATCTTTCAACATATCGGCGGTAGTGCGGCTGGAAGGCCCTCTGGATATTGCTGCACTGGCTCGGACGTTTCAAGAGATTCTACAGCGGCACGAGGTTCTGCACACTTCCTTTAGTGCGGTGGGGGGGCAGCCCGTTCAGAAAGTCGTTCCGTTGCAAGAGGTGCGGTTGCCGGTGCTGGACTTGCAAGAGATTCCGTGGGAAAAGAGAGAAGCTGAGGCGAAATGGTTGGCAACCGCAGAGGCGCGCTATCCCTTCAATCTGGCGGATAGCCCGCTGATGCGGATGGCGTTGTTGCATCTGAGGGTGGAGGAGTATGTGCTGCTGGTAACTATGCACCATATTGTCTCCGACGGTTGGTCGGTGAGGGTGTTGATGCAGGAAATGGCCACGCTTTACGAGGCCTTTTCCTCAGGCCTGGCTGCACAGTTGCCTCCGCTACCTGTTCAGTATGCGGATTTTGCCGTGTGGCAACGGGAATGGTTACAGGGAAAGGTGTTGGAAAACCAGTTGGCCTACTGGAAGCAGCAACTACAGGGTATGCCAGCCGCGTTGCGCCTGCCGGTCGACCACCCACGTCCACCCTTTCCCACATTTCAAGGTGCGCTAGAAAGGTTTACGCTGCCCCAATCCCTGTCTCAGGCGCTTAAAGAATTGGGCCGGCAGGAAGAGGCCACGTTCTTCATGGCGCTGTTGGCCGCGTTCAAGACGTTGCTGTATCGTTACACAGCGCAGGAAGACATGGTCATGGGAGGCCCGATTGCCAACCGGGATCGGGCGGAGGTTGCGGGATTGATCGGGTTGTTTGTCAACACACTGGTGTTGCGCACCGATCTCTCCGGAAATCCCACTTTCCGAGAACTGCTGAGGCGGGTGCGCCAGGTCGTGCTTGAGGCATACGCACATCAGGATGTACCGTTCGAGATGGTGGTGCAGGCTGTGAAACCAGGCCAAGATCTGAGTCGCAATCCTTTGGTTCAGGTGGTCTTGGTGCTTCACAATGCTCCAATTACATTGTTTGAGTTGCCAGGTTTGACTTTGACCCCCCTCGAGTTGGAGGCAGGGATATCAAGGGTGGACCTCGAGCTGCAGGTGTGGGAAAGCCCGGAAGGGCTTGAGGGTTTCTTTATGTACAATACGGATATTTTCGATCCTGGCACAATAATCCAGATGCTAGAACGATTCAAAGTCGTGTTGGAAAAGGTCGTGGAGAATCCGGATTATCGATTGCTTGATATCCCGCTTCAAAGAGACAAAGAGGCTTCTTCTGAGAATGAGGGGACTTCTTTACTCCGTGTTACGGGTTCGCTTGAGCAGTTCGACTTTGAAATCTAGGGTGAGCGAGGAGTTATCACACCATGGGTGTTGCGGATCCAAAGATAATCTTTGATAGAGAATTGATAGAAGAACGGGATTACTGGCATGCCACATTATCCAAGTGTGTCGGGCTTTCCACATTGAGATCTGACTATCCCAGGCCAGAGGGCCATCTAGGTGTTCTGGATACCGTTGACTTGGAGCTACCTCCGGAAGTTTCCCAGAGACTATCCAAACTGACCCGAGGTAGCCCTTTCTTACTTTACGTCACCTTGATGGCGGCCTTGAAGGTCTGCCTGCACAGGTACGTGGGCGGAGGAGTGTCTTCCATTGTCGTAGCAAGTCCAGCCCTGGATGAAGATGTTTCTCAACCGGCTAACCTGTTAATGATCCTGGACGAAGTGCAGGGCCGTCTGTCATTTCGCCAGCTCCTTTTGAATATCCGGCAAACCCTCCTGGATGCCTATGCTAGACAGCGATATCCCTTTGAGCGCCTTATGAGAGACTTGGAGCTGGTAGGCGCAGAAGATGAAGGTGTTGTGTCGGGCATATTACTGGCCTTGGAGAATGTGCACAGTCACATTCCTCCAGTAAGGTGTGAGGTGACGATGACATTTGCCCAGGAGCAGGAGCGGGTGTGTGGGAAAGTGGTTTTCAACGCAGACGTGTTCAGGCGTGATACCATCGATCGCTTCGTTGGGCATTTTACAAATGTTTTGAGGGCAGGAGCGCAGGATCCTCTGGCATGTATCTCTGATTTGCAGATGTTGCCAGAGAGTGAGCAGCGTCAGCTTTTGGTTGACTGGAATGATACAGGGACCGAGATCGGTGTGGAATCCAGCATCTCTGAACTCTTTGAGGATCGAGTAACACAGGCTCCCGATGTTGTGGCCGCCGTATGTGGTGATAACTGCTTAACCTACCAGGAGTTGAACCGGCGGGCCAATCAACTGGCGCACTACTTGATGAGTTTAGGCACTGGGCCGGAGCAGCGTATCGGGATATGTACGCAGCGCTCTTTGGATATGCTTGTTGGCTTATTGGGGATTCTAAAGACGGGGGCTGCGTACGTTCCGCTGGATCCGCTGTATCCTCCTAGTCGCCTTTCCTATTTACTCGAAGATGCCCAGGTTTTCATCATATTGACTCAATCACACCTCGCTGAGAGATTGCCCGATTGTGAGGCAGGGCGTGTCTTTCTGGATACGGATTGGAACGCAATCTCCGGCGAGAGCCAAGAGAATCCGGGACGCAAAATGCTGCCCAATAGCCTGGCCTACGTAATCTATACCTCCGGCTCCACAGGGCTTCCGAAAGGAGTGATGGTCTCCCGCCGGAACCTGCTCAATCATGCCCTGGCGTTGTTACGTGTCTACGGGATAAATGCAACCTGTCGCCTGCTCCAGTTTGTGTCTCTGAGTTTCGATGCGGCAGGTGAGGAGATATTCCCCATACTTCTTGGCGGGGGCACACTGGTGCTTCCAATTCCGGATCTTTGTGCCTTTGACGTGGAGCTATGGCAGTTTTGTGAACAACAGCAAATTAACATTCTGCACATGCCGGCTCCTGTATGGCACTCGGGGGTGAGTGTGCTGACCGGTGGTCGTCTACATCCGCCAAGGTCACTGGATCTGGTCCTAGTGGGTGGCGAAAGCCCTGCCGTTGACAAGCTGTGCGCCTGGGCGCAGCTGACCGAGCCGCATACCCGATTCTTGAACGCCTATGGCCCCACTGAGGCCACGATCACCGCGACTCTTTTCGAGACGACGAGCGGTGCGACCAGCACTGCAATGATTCAAGTGCCGATTGGCCGTCCCATCTTTAATGTCCAAATCTATATACTGGATGCTAACCTGCACACGGTGCCCGTGGGGGGGATTGGCGAGTTGTTTATAGGCGGTGCGGGCGTCGCCCGTGGATATCTAGACCATCCTCGGATGACGGCCGAGTTCTTCATCCCCGATCCTTTCGGTCACGAACCAGGAGGACGACTGTACAGGACCGGCGACTTGGCACGCTACCTTCCGGATGGCAATATAGAGTTCGTAGGCCGCAGCGACGACCAGGTCAAGATGCGAGGTTTCCGCATCGAGTTGAACGAGGTCACGGCCATGTTGGTCCAGCATCCCCAAGTGAGGGAAGCCCTTACGCTGATCAGGGAGGACGGTAGAGGCGATAAGTGCCTAGTTGCGTACATTGTCCCAGAATCGGCATCGCATCCCTCGCCCGACGACTTGGCGCAGTTTCTCAAGGCCCTTCTGCCAGTATATATGGTGCCATCTGCTTTCTTGCTGTTGGATGCTTTGCCTCTTACTCCTCACGGTAAGATCGATCGACGTGTTTTGCCGGCCCCTGACGACGCCAGCACGCCAGGCGCAGTGGTTGCTTTTGTTCCTCCCCGCACTCTGATTGAAGAGATGGTCGCAGAGATCTGGGCTGACGTTTTAGGGCTCGGACAGATAGGGATTCACGATAATTTCTTTGATCGTGGTGGTCACTCGTTGTTGGCCACACAGGTCGTTTCTCGGGTACGCGACGGGTTCCAAGTGGAATTATCTCTGCGGCATTTGTTTCGGGCGCCAACTGTGGCGGGCGTCGCGGCCGAAATCGAGGCGACTATTCGGAAAGGGCGACAGCAAAGGGGATCGATACTTCTGCCCGAATCCCGGGGGGAGATTAGTCCTCTCTCTTTTGCCCAAGAGCGATTGTGGTTCCTTGAGCAGTTGGAGCCGAACAACTCCCGTTATAATATCCCTGTAGCCGTCCGTTTCGAGGGCCGTCTCGACGTAGAGGTGTTGGCACAATGCTTTCGGCATATCGCTCTACGTCACGAGATTTTGCGCACCACCTTTGAAAGGAAGGGCGACCAGCCTGTTCAGCGTATTCACTCCGGTTCCAAAATTCAGTTTTTGGCTTGTGATCTACAAGGGCTCTCTCCTGACGAACGCGAGTCGCGGGTAATGAGCTTGATAACAAAGGAAGCTGGGCGGCCATTCGATCTGGCGCAGGGGCCACTGTGGCGCGTTGTCCTGTTCCAATTGGACGATGAGCATTACATTCTGCTTCTGACCATGCACCATATCGTCTCTGATGGGTGGTCAATGGGTGTCTTTATCCGCGAGATGACCAGGGCATACACAGCTTACGTGAACGGCCAATCACCACAGATGTCCCATCTGCCCATTCAGTACGCCGATTTTGCCGTTTGGCAGCGCCAGTGGTTGCAAGGGGAGACGTTAGTATCCCTAGTTGAGCACTGGCGGGAGCGACTTCAAGGTGCCCCCCCTATGTGGGCACTACCCACCGACCGTCCTCGGCCTGTGGTGCATACCTCGCGTGGCGCGACGTACGCCTTCACATTTCCTCAGGAACTGTCTACGGCACTGAAGGCTTTGAGCCGGAGGGAGGGAGCGACGCTGTTTATGACGCTGCTATCAGCGTTCGCAGTGTTGCTCTATCGCTACACAGGGCAGACAGACATTGTCGTGGGCTCACCCATTGCTAACCGCCATCGCACCGAGATTGAGGGCTTGATTGGTTTTTTTGTAAACACACTGGCGTTACGGATCAATCTGGCGGGCGATCCTAGTTTCCGGACACTATTAGAGTGGGTGCGAGAGACCACCCTGGATGCATACGCGTATCAGGATCTTCCTTTCGAGAAGCTAGTCGAGGATTTGCAACCGCAACGGGACCTGGGGCGCTCCCCCCTATTTCAGGTCATGTTCACTTTGCAAAATACTCCCCTGCCTGCCTTAGATCTGCCTGAGTTGCGTATGACGCCGGTGGCGGTGGACAGAGGGACGGCCAAGTTCGATCTCACGCTCTCCATAGGCGAGATAGAGCGGGAATTGATGGCCGTATTCGAGTACAACACGGACCTGTTTGACGAAAGCACAATTGTCTGTATGCAGCGTAGCTTTCAGGCTCTGTTGGAAGGCATCGTGGCTGACCCAGCACGGACGCTTTCTGGTTTTTCTCTGGTGGCTGATGCCGATCGGCATCAGCTACTGGTGGAATGGAACGATACACAGGCTCCGTATCCTGATCAGTGTATTCATCACTTATTCGAGTCGCAGGTTGAGCGAACCCCGGATGCGGTAGCTGTTGTGGACAAAGGTCAGTCCTTGACGTACGGGGAGCTCAACCGGCGTGCGAATCAACTGGCTCACCACTTGCTGGCGTTGGGGATAGGACCCGAGGATACGGTGGGTATCTGCACCAGGCGATCTCTCGAGATGGTCGTTGGGATACTGGGTGTCCTGAAGGCTGGAGGAGCATACGTGCCGCTAGATCTGACGAGTCCTCCCGATCGATTGGCATATATGCTAAATGACGCGCAGGCTTCCATCCTGCTCACACAGACGAACCTGCTGGAACATTCGCCAATGCCTATGGATGTGGTTAGGACGGTGTGTCTGGACAACTGGGGCGAGTCGCTTGAAAATCGGGCATTCTCTAACCCAAACATTCCGGTGAGACCTGAGAACCTGGCGTACATTGTGTATACCTCGGGCTCGACCGGTCGCCCGAAAGGTGTGATATGTACTCATAGGGGGAGCGTCAATTACTTAACTTACTTGACAAGAACGTATCCTCTTACCGGAAAGAGCATCGTGCTTCAGTTGGCCTCCCTCTCGTTTGATGCCTCTGTGCGCGATCTGATCGGTCCGCTGACAATTGGTGGCTGTGTCGTGTTGGTTCCCGAGGCGGCTGTCTATGACATGCCAGGTTTGCTCAAACTGGTAAAGGAATACGGCCTCACCTGTATTCTGAGCATTGTCCCCACAATGTTGCGCGGCCTGATGGCGTGCGCGTGCGACGAGGATGTGCCCTACAATAGTGTGAATCTCCTGCTGGTGAGCGGCGAAAGATTGCACATAGCCGATTGGAAGAGGGCACAGACAGTGTTTGGCTCTCAGCTTTTATTTGTCAATCAATATGGGCCGACAGAATGTACGATGACCTCCAGTTACTATCCCTTTGAGGTCTTACGAGGCGGTCAAGGTGATGCGCCGATCGGCCGCCCGATCCCTAATGCACAGCTGTACATCCTGGATGACGATATGAACCCTGTACCGATCGGCGTTCCGGGACAGCTCTACATCGGCGGTGTGGGCTTGGCGCGCGGGTACCATGGCCAGCCTGCGCTAACAGCGGCAGCTTTTCTTCCTCATCCCTTCAGTGATAGGCCAGGAGACCGCCTTTATAAAACGGGTGATCGCGCACGGTACAGGTCTCAGGGTAACATCGAGTTCCTTGGCCGCTGCGATGGTCAGATCAAGCTGCGGGGGCTGCGTATCGAGGTGAGGGAAGTTGAGGCGGTGCTCAGACAGCATCCCCAGGTCGCCGAAGCGATCGTCGCTGTACAGGAAACCGTTCCTGATGATAAACAGCTTGTGGGCTATGTTGTGCCGAAATCGGAAATTGTTTCTTCAATTGACAGTTTGCGCGATTTCTTGAGTAGACAATTGCCTGGATACATGGTGCCAGCCACGTTTGTCTTCTTGGAAGCGCTGCCATTGTTGCCCAATGGCAAAATAGACCGACGCTCGCTGCCCGAGCCTGATAGCGTGCGGTCACCATTCGAGAGAGATGCTGTTGCTCCACGTACCCCAGTTGAAGAAACACTGGCTGCTATTTGGTCACGGGTGTTAGGTGTTGAGGGTATAGGTGTGTATGATGATTTCTTTGCTCTCGGTGGGCATTCTCTACTAGCTGCCCAGGTTATCGCTCGTATTAATCAGGCTTTTCAGATTGAATTGCCGTTACGTACCATCTTTGAGGAGACCTCGATCGCTGGACTGGCCATTCGGATCGTCCAGGTGCAGGTCGAGGAGAATGATGTGGAGATCGCAGAATTATTGGCCGAGCTAGAAGCGCTGCCGTTGGAGGAAGTGCCGGCAGAGTGTTCACTTGACGGAGGGATAGACACATGAACAACCTGGCCGAACGAATTGCCGCTTTGCCTCCAGAGAAACGGGCTATCTTGGAGCGTAAGTTGGCACAGCAGAACATACAATCTCCAGTGGGAGTGATTTCCTCTCGTGGAGAAGAAGGACTAGTTCCTCTATCCATAGCGCAGGAGCGGTTGTGGTTCCTGTGCCAAATGGACCCCGAGAACACAGCCTATCACCTTCCATCCGCCTTTCGCCTGGAGGGGAGGTTGAACGTTGCTGCTTTGAGACAAAGCCTGGATGTACTCGTGCGGCGCCATGAAACGCTGTATACCACTTTTCCTATTGTGGATGGTCAGCCGGTTCAGGTTATCTCTGATGTACAGACCTTTGCGTTGCCGGTAGTGGTTGTGGATGTACAGGGAGCGCCTACTTTGGCCCAAGAGATCGAGATTCAACGTCTGACTAGAGACGTCGCGGAACAACCTTTCGACTTGGCGCAGGGACCTCTATGGCGAGCGTCTCTTCTTTGCCTCTCCGAGACGGAACACGTTTTTATTCTTTGTATGCATCATTTGATTTCCGATGCGTGGTCTATTGATATTTTCATCCAAGACCTAGTGGCGCTTTATAGGGCTGCCGTCAATGAATCTGCTTGTCCGCTAGCGGAGGTGCCGGTTCAGTATGCCGACTTTTCTCAATGGCAGCGGGAAAGCCTACAAGAAAAAGAACTAGTACACCAGGTAGCCTATTGGCGAAAACAACTGGAGGGCGCGCCCCCGGTTCTAGAGTTGCCTACCGATCATCCCAGAACCCGGGTTCAGACGCTTAGAGGCGCACGCCAGACGTTTTCTCTGCCCATTGTCTTGACGGAAGAGCTGGAAACTCTGGCTCAACAAGAACGAGTTACTCTGTTTATGGTCTTGTTGACAGCCTTTGACGTGATGCTCTATCGTTATTCAGGGCAGCGTGATATCCTTGTGGGTACGCCCGTGGCTAACCGCACCCGGCCGGAGCTAGAAGGGTTGATAGGTTTCTTTTTGAATACATTGGTGTTGCGTGCAAACCTCACGAATGATCTTTCGTTTCGAGAATTGTTGCAGCACGTGCGCGGTGTCACTCTGGAAGCATTTGCCAACCAGGCTGTTCCTTTCGATAGATTGGTAGAAATCTTGCAACCGGAACGAAGTCTGGTTCATAACCCGATTTTTCAGACATTGTTCATTTTTCAACATGCTAGACCGGGGTCTGTGGAATTGCCCGAGTTGGTAATGAGCCAATTGCCGGTAGAGAAAACCGGTACAACGGTCGATCTAACGCTCTCGATTGTTGAAAAGGATGGCAATCTGACTGGAACACTGGAGTACAATGCCGGTCTCTTTGAGGCGGACACCATTCGCTGCATGGTAGAACATTTTCAAGCTTTGCTGACTAGTGCAGTAGCCGATCCTGATCTGCCGATATCGAGGTTTTCATTAATAACGGAAACAGAGCGTCAGCAGCTCTTGTACACTTGGAATGATACAAAGGTTGAGTTTCCGGAGGATATTTACGCTCATCAGTTATTTGAAGCTCAAGTGGAAAAAACACCGACGGCGATCGCTGCTGTATGTGGTGAAAGGCAATTGACCTATCGTCAACTCAATCAGCGCGCCAATCAATTGGCACGCTTGCTGATTGAGCAAGGAGTCAAACCCGATGTAGTTGTAGCTCTACTGGCCGATAGAGGGTTGGATTTTCTGACGGCGATCCTCGCAGTTTTCAAGGCGGGCGGAGCTTATCTTCCCCTTAACCCGCGTCATCCTGCTGAACGCTTGCGTCAGGTGATTGTTCAAAGTCAAACACCGCTGGTATTGAGTGCGACGAGATTTGAGCAAGAGATGTCTTCTGTCTTGGCGGATCTGCCTGCTGCACAACGCCCGACGGTCTTGACACTTGAAAACATCCTCACTTCAGAAGGGCCGATGGAAAACATACCCCTTACATATGAGCCTCGGAGTTTGGCATACGTGATTTACACCTCTGGCTCGACAGGTAAACCTAAGGGGGCAATGGTGGAACACCGCGGGATGCTAAACCATCTGCATGCCAAGATTCTGGATTTGCAATTGACAGATCAAGATCGGGTGGATCAAAATGCTTCCCAGTGTTTTGATATTTCCGTGTGGCAGTTTATTGTCCCGCTTCTCATTGGAGGCCAGGTACACATTGTACATGACGAGGTTGCCCTGGACCCCTCAAGTTTGCTAGATCAGGTATCTGCCTCCCAGATCACGGTTTTGGAGGTGGTGCCTTCGTTGCTTAGAGCAATGCTGGGTGAGATAAGAATGCGGGGAAACGATGACTCTGATCTGGCGGCCCTGCGCTGGTTTATCTCTACCGGCGAAGCTCTACCGCCGGAGATGACTTGCCAGTGGCTGGCGCTCTACCCCGACAGGCCCATCCTCAATGCGTATGGGCCAACTGAGTGCTCGGATGACGTCACCCACTACCCGATCTATCGGCCGCTCTCATCGGAAGTAATCAACACCCCAATCGGCTGGCCGATCGCAAACATGCAAATATATATCCTGGATACCCATATGCAGCCGGTGCCGATCGGAGTAGCCGGCGAGTTGTACGTTGGTGGGACTGGCGTGGGGCGTGGATATCTGAATGATGTAAAAAGAACGGCGATGGCCTTTGTTCCCGATCCCTTTACTTCTCAGCCGGGCAGTCTGTTTTACAGAACCGGTGATCTGGTTCGCTATCTGCCCGATGGAAATATCGAGTTCCTGGGACGTATAGACAATCAGGTCAAGGTCAGGGGATTCCGAATCGAGTTGGGGGAAATCGAAACAGTGTTGAGAGAGCATCCATCTGTTGAGGCCGCTGTCGTTATGGTGCGCGAGGATACTCCCGGTGAGAAGCGTCTGGTGGCCTATGTTGTTCCCTCGTACGCGGATGTGCTATGTGAGGGAAAGACGTCCTGTGAGGAAAAGGAGACAGCGTGGTCAGCGGAGAGTGTCTCTCATTGGCAGATGATCTATGACGATGCATACGGACAAAGCGTCCAACACTCGGATCCCACCTTTAATACAAATAGCTGGAATAGCAGCTATACTGGTCAACCTTTCCCAGAAGCCGAAATGCGCGAATACGTCGATCACACGGTTGCACGCATCCTCGCTCTTTCACCGCGACGTGTGCTAGAGATCGGTTGTGGCACTGGCCTTTTGTTGTTCCGCGTTGCACCTCACTGTGCAGAGTATTATGGCACCGACATTTCACCGGTCGCATTGAACTACGTACAGCAGTATATGCCGGAGAAAGGTTTCCCTCCACCGACATTATATCTTCGAGAGGCAGATAACTTTGATGGGTTCGATAGTAACTCAATCGATTGCGTCGTTCTAAATTCGGTTGTTCAGCTTTTCCCCAGCGTAGATTACCTGGTGCATGTGCTGGAAAGAGCGGCGGATGTTGTTGAGCCGGGAGGGGCTATCTTTGTTGGAGATGTGCGCAGTTTGCCGATGTTGAACATTTTTCACACCTCGGTTCAACTTCACCAGGCCGATTCTCACTTGGAAACCGACCAGTTGCAGCAACGGATACAATCTGCCATTGCCAAAGACAAAGAGTTGGTACTCGATCCAGATTTCTTTTTTGCGCTGAAACATCACCTGCCGCAAATCAGTCACGTGCAGTTGCATCTCAAACGTGGTTGTTACCACAACGAGTTCACGCGTTTTCGCTACGACGTTGTCTTGTACGTGGGTGAAGAGGACAAGAACTCTAACAAAGCCCTCTCGTGGCTCGATTGGCGCGAGCAAAACCTGACGCTCGACACGGTGCGCCAATTGCTGCTCAAAGAACGCCCAGAGACTTTGGCGATTCAAGGTGTACCAAATGCGCGTATGCTGGCCGATGTTCACGCTGTCACATTGCTTGAACAGGGCAATGACCTCAACTCGACAGGGGAGTTGCGCCAGATGGCGTGCGGTATGGCCTCAGAAGGGGTAGATCCAGAGGCATTGTGGCAAATGGGAGAAGATCTGTCGTATGCCACGACGATCACCTGGCAAGATGATGGCACCGAGGGCTTGTGCAGGGTGATCTTTGAACTTGATCCTACAGGAACCGCGCCAGCGCTGCCGCCCCCCATTCAGTTCAAAGCGACCGTCGCGCCCAAGCCGTGGCAGGCTTATGTTCACGTTCCTCTTCGAGAGTTGCAAATGTCTGATCTGGTGGCATCCTTGCGCACGTTTTTGGATTCAAAGCTTCCTGGCTACATGATCCCGTCTGCGTTTGTGATGCTGGATGCTTTGCCCCTCACATCGAACGGCAAGGTCAATCGAAAGGCTCTGCCTGCACCAGAGCAAACGCGGACAGATGTGGAAATGGGTTCGTTTGTGCCGCCGCGGGATGCTCTGGAACTGCAACTGGCTCATATGTGGGAAGAGTTGCTGACCGTCCGACCTATTGGCGTGATGGATGATTTCTTCAAGTTGGGTGGGCATTCCCTCCTGGCTGTTCGGTTGGTCGCCCAGATACAAACGGCGTTTGGAATAAAGTTGCCTCTTGCTACGCTGTTTCAGCGGACGACAGTTGAACAACTGGCTCAGTTGCTGCGCGAGGAGACCCATACAGTGCAAGATCTCTGGTCACCTATCGTGCCAATCCAGCCAAATGGCTCTAGGCGGCCGTTTTTCTGTGTCCATCCTGCGGGTGGTAACGTCTTTAGCTACATCAATTTGGTACAGCACCTTGGCTACGATCAGCCGTTTTATTCCATTCAGGCCATAGGTTTGGGTGGCAAAGAGTCTCCACCTCTTGAGATTGAGACTATGGCTGCGCGTTACGTCGAGCAGATCCAAGCGCACCAGCCGCAGGGACCTTACCTTATCGGTGGGTGGTCTCTAGGAGGCACGGTTGCTTTGGAGATGGCTCAACAACTTGTTAGTCAGGGCCAAGAGGTGGCGCTGCTGGCACTGTTTGATACGTCTGCCTATCCAGTCACACTCGATGTTGATCTAGATGATCCCGTCTTTATTCTACGGACCTTACTTCCATTGCCTGTTTCGCCAGGTGATCTGGGCAAAGGGGATGCAGAATCACAGATTGCCCGCATCGTCGACCTTGCGAGGCAGGCAGGCATTGTTCCGCCCGATGTGACAATCGCACAGGCTCATACACTTGTCAGGGTGTATAGGGCCAATATGCTGGCTTACCAAAAGTACACCCCCTCTGTGTATCCTGGTCACGTGACTCTCTTTCGTGCCACGGAGCATCCCGACACCGAAGCGCCGGATTTGGACTGGCACAATTTGGTGGACGACTGGCTGGAGGTCATTCTTGTTCCTGGAAATCACGTGTCCATCATAGAGGATAAGAATAACGCTCGGGTCGTGGCTAGGCATTTGAGGGTATGTTTGGACAAGATAAACTGAAATAGCCATTGGTGCGAGTATAAGGAGTCATTCAATGAAAGCTGTCGGACATGGAATACAGCGTCTGAGATATATACGAAACTTGTTGCTAGTTTTTGTCGTGGGCCTTCTCGTTGCCTTTTACGTGATCCTGCCATCTATGCAGGCTTATCAAGCCATACATCCATCTCGCAGACCGGTATGTTGTGTCAGTCCTGCAGACTCAGGGATAGATTACGAGGATGTGACTTTGGAAACGAGTGACGGGCTGATTTTGCGGGGGTGGTATATTCCTTCGAGCAATAGAGCAGCTATGATTGTTGTTCATGGTTTTGGGAGTAACCGAGTCGGAGCACTACCCCACGGCTTGATGCTTGCTCAGCATGGGTATGGTGTGCTGCTCATTGATCTGCGTGCTCATGGAGAGAGCGAGGGGGAGGTGTTTCCCTTTGCTTGGGAATCGGACAAAGATGTATTGGCCGCTCTGGAGTATTTGCAGAGTCGGCCGGATGTCGATGATGACAAAATTGGTGCTCTTGGCCTCTCGACTGGAGGTATCGTCGTGCTGCAAGCGGCGGTGAATTCGGAGTATATCAGAGCTGTTGTCTCTGATGGTGCTGGTGCGCCAACGGCAAAGGATTCGGTATTAGCAAATCCTTGGTTTTTGGCTCCTGGAATCTGGACGTTATTCAAGTCGGGCGAATTGCTTTCGGGGGTACCCTCTGCGCCTGCGCTGGTGGATACGATGTCACAGATCTCGCCGCGGCCCGTGATGTTGATTTCTGCTACTAACGGACCTGCAGGAGAGGCGGCTGCTAATAGAAACTTTTATGCAGCAGCAGGAGACCCAAAGATTCTCTGGGAATTGTCCGATGTCGGGCATGTTGGCGGTCTGTTTGCCAAGCCTGAGGAATACGAGGCTCGGGTAGTAGATTTTTTCGATCAGGCGCTGAAAGAGGGAAAACAAGTTCAATAGCGTGGGAAAATGAGGTCTGACAATGCCAAGTGACGATAAACCTATTTGGGGAATCGTGGGGGGCATGGGGCCTTTGGCTTCAGCGGAATTCCTAAAGACAATCTATGAATTCAGTCTTGGTAAATGCGAACAAGAATTTCCCACTGTTATTTTGTATTCCGACCCTTCGTTCCCCGATAGAACGGAAGAGTTCCTAGACAATTCTTTTGACGTGTTGCTAAGTCATCTTCTGCGAACTCTGCACCATTTGCGTGATCTCGGGGCCACGAGATTCGTGCTATGCTGTGTAACAATTCACCATTTACTTACGAGGTTGCCGCGGGATTTACAGGAGAGGATTATCTCCTTGTTGGATGTAGCCCTCGGGAATGCGATCCAATCTCGGGAGAGACATTTGCTGATCTGCACAAGTGGAACGCGGCGGATGGAGATTTTTGAGAGTCATAGCCAATGGGAGTTAGCCAAAGATTTCGTTGTATTGCCAGATAACGACGATCAACAAATGATCCATAACTTGATTTACCAGGGGATCAAAAAGCACGGTGATGTCGATGGATTGATTTCTTTCCTAATGTCGCTTCTATCAAAGTACAGAGTTCAGTCTTGCATCGCTGGCTGCACAGAGATTCACCTACTGGCCAAGCAATCTCACAGATTCGTCAAAGATCGAGAACGCTTCAAGTGTATAGATCCTTTGACAATTATTGCCCGTGAGATTTCGGAATGGAAGCATCAGTGAGGTATGGCTCCAGAACTAGGGTCCACATATTGGTATGGTTGAAGGGTGTCTGATGGTTGCTCCTCGCTGGCGCAAAGTGCTGAGTGATCTGTGGGGTCAGAAATGGCGCACCGTGCTGGTCATACTCTCTATCACCATTGGCGTTGCTGCTATTGGGATGGTCGTTTCCTCACAAGTGATTCTCTCGCGAGACTTGGCGGCTAGCTATGCTGCCGCCAACCCTGCCAACGCAACGGTCTACGTTTTGTTTCCTTTCGATGACGGTCTTGTACAATCCGTGCATGGAGTAAGTGGAGTGGACAAAGCGGAAGGAAGACGCAGTGTGATGGTGCGGTTCAAGACCTCATCTGGAGAGTGGCGCAATTTGCAGCTCTTTGTGATTCAGAACTATGGTGACGTCAATGTCAACTTGGTTCGATCGGAAACCGGTTCGTGGCCGCCAGGGGAGCGCGAGTTGTTGATCGAACGAGCAGCGCTTAGTTACGTAGGGGCAAAGGAGAACACGCTTTTGATTGAAACGCCGGGGGGGCAACAACGCCATCTGCGTATTGCTGGTACGGTATATGATCCTAGTCAACAACCGGTTTTTGTTACTGGTGCGGGGTGTGGTTACATCACGCCTGATACGCTCGAGTGGCTTGGTGAGTCTCAGGGATTCAATGAACTGTACATCGTCGTCAGTGGAAACACACGTGACAAAGACTATGTTCAACAGGTGGCGAATCGGGTGCAGGACAAGGTAGAAAGAAATGGTCAGACCGTTGTGTGGGTTCAGGTTCCCGAGCCAGATGAGCATCCGATGGAGTCTATCGTCAATGCCTTGCTGTTACTTATGGGAGTCTTTGGTTTCTTGACCCTGCTCCTGGGTGGCTCCCTAGTTACCAATACGATCGCAGCGTTGCTGGCGCGCGAGGTGCGCCAGATCGGTATGTTGAAAGCCATCGGTGCTCGTTCTCATCAAGTGATAGGAATGTATCTGGTACTAGTCCTGGCCCTGGGGCTATTTTCGCTGTTGTTCGCCATCCCATTGGGAATGTTAGGCACTAGGGTGCTAACCAGTTACATAGCCACCCTGCTTAATTTCGACATTGTTTCTTACGATTTGCCCTTCCATGTGTTTGGGCTTGAGGCATTGCTCAGTTTGGTTCTGCCTATTTTGGCAGCGCTTTACCCTATTCTGAAAGGCACTCGGGTGACTGCTCGCGAAGCGCTTACTGATTATGGGTTGAATGGAAAACGGTTGTCCAGCAGTCTTGTGGAGCGCATCTTGCAGAAGGTGCGGTGGATATCTCGACCGCTAAGGCTTTCTCTGCGAAATGCCTTACGGCAAAAGGGACGGATGGCTCTTACGCTTGTGACCCTGAGTCTGGGAAGTGCGGTGTTTATCGCTCTTATTAGCGTGCGCTCGTCGATCGCTCTTACAATCGATGACTCGGCAAAATACTTTAATTACGATATCGAGGTCAATTTCGATTATCCATATCGTATCGAACGGATTGAACGTGTCGTGCAGCAGGTGCCTGGAGTTATTGCGGCGGAAACCTGGGGGGAGATTGGAGTGCGCCGTATACGTGCCGATGAGAGTGAAGGAGATAGCATTTTCTTGATAGCACCTCCTGCAGCGACGGAGATGATCCAGCCTGTAGTCCTTCGAGGACGCTGGTTAGTGCCAGGAGAGGGAAATGCTCTTGTCATCAATAGCGATGTGCTCAGGATTGAGCCCGATCTTGACGTAGGGCAGGAAGTTGTGCTCCAGGTCAAGGGGCGCAAGACA